>DASYMT010000078.1:0-2028 GCA_036008925.1 Acidimicrobiales bacterium
CGCCGTCTTCGCCTGCGTGCTGCGGCGGATGGGGGTCGACGTGCCGGTGGGCGCCACCGTCTTGTACGCGGAGGCACTGCGCCAGGTCGGCCTCGACCGAAGGACGGGGGTGTACTGGGCCGGTCGGGCCACGCTTGTGCACCGGCCGGAGGACATCGCCGTGTACGACGCCGCCTTCGCCGCCTTCTGGCTGGGCCACGAGCCCGAGCCCGCCCGCCGGCAAGCCGAAGCAGAGGCAGAGGCAGAGGCCGAGATCGAGGCCGGGGGCAGCGCCGCCTACAGCCCCGCAGAGGTTCTGCGCCACAAGGACTTCGCCGCCTATTCGCACGACGAGTTCGCCGAGGCCCGCCGCCTGATGGCCGACCTCCGCCTGGCCGGCGCCCGCAGGCCCAGTCGCCGCCACGAGCCCGCCCGCCGGGGCCACACCAAGCCCGACCTGCGCGGCACCGTCCGCCACGCCCTCAAGACCGACGGCGAGCCGGTGCGCCTGGCCCGCCGCCGGCCCAGTCGCAAGCCCCGGCGCATCGTGTTCCTCCTCGACGTGAGCGGGTCGATGGAGCCCTACGCCCGCGGCCTGGTCCGCTTTCTGCACGCGGCGGTCACCGCCCGCCAGCACGTCGAGGCGTTCGCCCTCGGCACGCGGGTGACCCGTATGACGAGAGAACTGCGCTGGCGCGACCCCGACGCGGCCATCGCCCGGGCCGCCGAGCGGGTGGCCGACTGGAGCGGCGGCACCCGCCTGGGCGACGGGCTCCGGACGTTCAACGACCAGTGGGGCGGCCGGGGCGCGACCGTCGTGGTCCTCTCCGACGGGTGGGACCGGGGCGACCCCGCCGTGCTGCAAGCCGAGATGGCCCGGCTCCGGCGGGTGGCCCACCGCATCGTCTGGGTCAATCCGCACAAGGCGTCGCCCGGCTTCGCACCGCTCGCCCGGGGCATGGCCGCCGCCCTGCCGTATGTTGACGACTTCGTGGAAGGGCACTCGGTGGCGTCGCTGCACGGACTGGCGGAGGTGCTCGCCCGGTGAAGGAGGTGCTCCCCGACGTCGACCGCTGGCTGGCCGCGGGCCGCAAGGTCGCCGTGGGCCGGGTGGTGGGCATCGAGGGCAGCGGCCCGCGCGACCCCGGCGCCACCATGGCGGTGAACGAGGATGGCGAGGTGGCGGGGTCCGTCTCGGGCGGCTGCGTGGAAGGCGCGGTGGTGGCCGAGGCCCTCGACGTCATCGCCACGGGAACGCCCCGCCTCTGCACCTTCGGCTATTCGGACGACGAGGCCTTCGCCGTTGGCCTCACCTGCGGCGGCACCGTCCACGTGTTCATCGAGCCCCTCGACGACCTGCACCTCGCGGTGCGCAGCGGCGAGCCCGTGGTGCTGGCCACCGAGGTGAGCGGCCCGCACCCAGGAGCCAAGCTCGTGGCGGGCGCCGGCGCAGTCGGCCAAAACCACGGCACCCTCCACGACCCCGACCTCGACCGGGTCGTACGCCGGGACGCGCTGGCCGAGTTGGAACAGGGCTTCACCGTCACCCGCCACTACGGCCTGCACGGCGAGGCCCGGCAGGAGGACGTGTCCGTCTTCATCGAGTCGTTCGCCCCGCCGCCCCGCATGGTGATCTTCGGCGCGGTCGACTTCACCGCCGCGCTGGCCCGGGTGGCCAAGGTGCTCGGCTACCACGTCACCGTCTGCGACGCCCGACCCGTCTTCGCCACCGCCCGCCGCTTCCCCATGGCCGACGAGGTGGTGGTCGACTGGCCGGACCGCCACCTGGCCGCGGTGCAGGCGGCCAACCCCCTCGGCCCTCGGGACGCGGTGTGCGTCCTCACCCACGACCCCAAGTTCGACGTGCCCGCCATCGTCGGCGCGCTGGCGACCCAGGTCGGCTACCTGGGGGCGATGGGATCGCGCCGCACCCACGCCGAGCGCACCGCCCGCCTGGTGGACGCAGGCGTGCCGCTGGAAGGTGTGACAAGAGTCATGGCCCCTATTGGGCTGGATCTAGGTGCGCGCACACCTGAGGAGACGGCAGTA
>DASYMT010000079.1:0-2028 GCA_036008925.1 Acidimicrobiales bacterium
CGGGCCGCGGTGCAGGCCAAGCAGCGCGAGCTGCCCCGATCCTCGCTGCGCCTGCTCGATCAGGCCCTGCGCCTGCTGCCCGACAAGGCCGACGACTGGCGCAGGCTCGTCTACCTGGAGCGGGCCAAGGCCAAGACCACGCTGCGGGACCTGCCCGGCGCCCGGGAGGACGCCTTGGCCGGGCTGGCCCTGGCCCGAGATGCGGGCGACGACCACGACGTGGCCCGGGCCCTCACCATCCGGGGCGAGATCGAGCAGAAGGAGGGCGACCTGGCCGCCTCCGAGCCGACGTTGACGGAGGCGGTCGAGTTGGCCCGGCGGGTCGACCGGCCCCATCTCTTGGGGGAGGCGCTGCGCCAGCGGGGCATGACCCGGCTGTTCGGCGGCGACTCGGCCGCGGCCGAGGACGACATCGAGGAGGCCCTCGCCCTGGCCCGGGACGCGGGGCTGCGCCAAGAGGAGGCGTGGGCACTGTGGAGCCTGGCGTGGAACGCCTTCGTGCAGAGCCGGCTGACCGACGCCGAGGCCCGGCTGCACGAGGCCATGGACCTGTTCCGCGACATCGGGGACTATGGCGCGGCGGCATGGGCCCGGGGCCTGCTCGGGTGGGTGCGGTACTTCCAGGGGCGGCGGCCCGAGGCCGAGCAGTTGGCGCTGTCGATCCTGGGCAAGGACGCCGAGTCAGGCGACCGCTGGGCCCGGGGGATGACGCTGATGCTGTTGTCCGGCGTGCGGCTGTGGGAGGGGCGGACTGAGGAGGCCATCGAGCCCGCGGCCGAGGCGCTGCGCCTGTTCACCGAGATCGACGACGCCCGGGGCGTGCTCCAGGCCACTGCCGGGCTGGCCCGCCCGCTGGCCGCATCGGGCAGGCTGGAGGAGGCCAGGGCCGTGCTCGACGAGCACCTGGGCCCGGTGGTGAACAACCTGGGCGAATTGCAGGTCGGGGTCATGCTGGCCTCCACCCTGTTGCAGGTGGGCGACGCCGACGAGGCCCTCCAGACGCTGGTGGGCCAGGGCGTGGAGCGCAACATCGGCGGCGACCTGGGCCGCAGCGAGGGGCGCACGCTGGTGGGGCTGGCGCTGTTGCAACTGGGCGACGCCCGCCACGCGGCAGAGGAGTTGCAGCCCGCGGCCGACGACGCCCCGGCCGATGGGCCGAGGGCCAACGCGCTGGCCGTCCTGGGGTTGGCCCGGGTGTGCCTGGGCGCGCCGGATGCTGCTTTGGCCGCGGTGGCCGAGGTGCCGGGGATCGAGGCGTCGACCTACGCCGACCGCTCGATGGCCGCGCTGGTCACGGGGTTGGCCTCGGTGCAGTTGGGCCGGGTCGACCAGGCCATGGCCGCGTTCGACTCGTGCCTGGCCATCGTCGACGCCACCGGCGACCGGCTCATGCAGGCCGTGCTGCGGCTGGGCGCGTCGGAGGGCATGGGGGCCATGGAGCACCCGGCCTCAGTCGGCCTGCGCGACGACGCCGAGTCGCGGCTGACGGCCATGCGCATCGAGGCCGCGGGCTGGCGCAACGCCTTCCGCCTGGCCGCCTCGGCCAGCGCGGGCATCGCCTCCGCCTGACCCTCGGCCCGCGCTCTCAGAAGACGGGGCGGCGCGGGGGTTGACGCAACCGGCCCGTCCGAACTGGTCTTGCCCCGGCCTGCCCACCCCTCCACCCTTCGCCCATGACGGCATTCAGGCGGCAGCCGCGGGACCCGGACCGGCTGGAGTTGACCGAGTTCGACACCCATACCAACGCGGTGTGGGACCGCTACCTCACCAAGGAGAAGCCCGCCGCGGGCAAACAGGTGCTGGGCATCTGCTGCTCGGGGGGCGGCATCCGCTCGGCCTCCTACAACCTCGGCGCCCTCCAGGTGCTGCGCCAGTCCGGCCACTTGGCCGCGGCCAAGTACCTGGCCGCCGTGTCGGGCGGCACCTACATCTCGGCCGCCCACGCGGCCATCGCCTCCTTGAGCGACGAGCAGGTCTTCGAGGACGGGCCGCCGCCGTGGGCCCCGGGCTCGCCCGAGGAGCGCCATC
>DASYMT010000080.1:0-7952 GCA_036008925.1 Acidimicrobiales bacterium
CTCTTCATCGGCCAGGCCGTCAACGGCATCGGCAGTTGGGCCGCGCTCATCGCCATGTGGGGCTTCGCCGCTTACAAGTTCGACTCGGGCGGCACCCAGATCGCCCTCCTCGGCCTCACCTGGTCGGCCCCCGGCGCCCTCCTCGGCCCCCTCCTGGGCGTGCCTATCGACCGCCTGGGCCCCCGCCGGGTCCTCATCGCCGCCTACCTGGCCGCCGCGATCGCCGCCGCGGCCATGAGCACGGCCCGCTCCTTCCGGGAGCTGGCCGTCATCGCCACCGTCTACGGCCTGTGCAAGGCCTGCGCCATGCCTGCGGCGGACGCCCTGCCGCCCCGCATCGTCGCCCCCAAGGACCTGCTGGCCGCCAACGCCCTGCTCGGCGCGGCCCAGGAGTCGGCCATCGTCTTCGGCCCCCTGGTGGCGGCGGGCGCCATTGCGTTGGGCGGGCTCAAGGCCGCCTTTCTGGTCGACGCGGCCACGTACCTGGCGGGCATCGCGGTGGTGGCCCCGCTCGTCCTGGCCCCGCTCGCCCCCCGGCCCCGCACCCGCCTGCGCACCGAGCTGGCCGAGGGGCTGCGCCTGGCCGCCACCAGCCCGCTGCTGCGCTACGTGCTCATCCTGTCGACCGCCGTGTTCCTCACCTGGGGGGCCTTCGTGGTGGTCGAGCCCCTCTACGCCCGGGACGTCCTCCACCGATCCGCCTCGCAGTTCGCCTTCTTCCAGGTGGCCTTCGGCGTCGGCCTCGTGCTCACCAGCCTCACCCTGCCCCGACTGGGCGAGCGGGTGGCGGGCGTGCGCCCGCTGGCCTTGGCCGTGCTGCTGTCCGGCCTCACCGCCGCCCTGTACGTGGGCACCCACAGCGTGCCTGCCGCCTACCTCGGCGTGTTCCTGTGGGGCGTGGACGTGGCCTTCTTCGCCGCCCCCAGCCGCACGCTGCTCCAGCGGGGTGCGCCCCTGCACGCCCACGGGCGGGTGCTCGCCCTCTACCGCACCGCCCGCTCGTGGGGGGACGTGATCGCCCTGCCCCTGACCGGCCTGCTCGTCAGCGCCGTCGGCGTGCAACAGGCGGGCCTCATGGTGGCCGGGCTGGCGTGCGTGGCCGGGGTGGTGGGGCTGGCCGCGTCCGGGGCGGTCGACACCGCGGACGCGGCCAGCCCTGTCTGACCCAGGCTCAGACGCCGGGGGGGCCGACGATGACCGACACCCTCGGCGCGCCGGGGATGAACTTCGTGCAATCGCCCCAGTTCCACTCACGCTGCGGAGGCGTCGACAACAGCGTCGCGTTCACGCCGCCGCACGCCTGGTAGACCCAGCCGTACTGCGCCTTCACCTTGCCCGTCGAGACGGTCATCGACTTGCCCGCGGGCAGGTAGGAGTTCTCGGCGAAGTTGTAGTCCATCAGCGAGCAGTTCCTGCCCCCCGTCTGGCACCGATAGAGGCTCACGGCCAGGCTGTGCATGTTGGTGCTCACCTGGGGGCTGTTGTAGGTGATCCGGCCGAACCGATACCCCTTGGCGTCGTCGTACACGCACAGAAGGGCAGAGGCACCCGACCCGTAGTCATGGCCGGTGATGCACTGGTGGGGCGGCTGCGCCGCCGCAGCGGACGGGCCCGCGTGGGCGG
This sequence comes from Acidimicrobiales bacterium, assembly GCA_036008925.1. GTDB lineage: Bacteria > Actinomycetota > Acidimicrobiia > Acidimicrobiales > JAUTXP01 > DASYMT01. The sequence continues at coordinate 1,624 of DASYMT010000080.1, forward strand.
CAGTGCCGAGGCCAGAGGATGCGAGAGGGGCGGCCACGGTGGCCAGCCCCAGCGATGCGGCGGCAAGGCCGAGCCTCAGCCACCGACGGGTTCCTCTCATGACGTCATCTCCGTTCTGCCGGGATCCCCAGTGGCTCCGGCACCCGTTCCATGACGTGCGGCGGCCGATCGCAACAGACTTCTTACGCGGCGGCCGTCACTCCCACTCGATGGTGCCGGGCGGCTTCGACGTGATGTCGAACGCCACCCGGTTCACACCGGGCACCTCGTTGATGATCCGCGACGACAGCCGCTCCAGCACCTCGTAGGGGAGACGGGCCCAGTCGGCGGTCATGGCGTCGTCAGAGGTGACGGCCCGGATCACGATGGGGTACGCGTAGGTCCGCTCGTCGCCCATGACGCCCACCGTCCGCACCGCGGGCAGCACGGCGAAGCTCTGCCACAGCTCCCGATAGAGCCCGGCCCGCTTGATCTCCTCGGTCACGATGGCGTCGGCCGCCTGGAGGATCTGCACCCGCTCCGGCGTCACCGTGCCCACGATGCGCACGGCCAGTCCGGGGCCGGGGAAGGGCTGGCGCCACACGATCTCCTCGGGCAGGCCCAACTCCTCGCCCACCGCCCGCACCTCGTCCTTGAACAGGTTGCGCAGGGGCTCGACCAGCTCGAACTCCATGTCGTCGGGCAGGCCGCCCACGTTGTGGTGCGACTTGATCTTGGCCGCGTCCTTGGTGCCCGACTCGATGATGTCGGGGTACAGGGTCCCCTGGACCAGGAAGCGGGCGTCCTCCAGGTCGCGGGCCTGCTCCTCGAACACCCGGATGAACGTCTCCCCGATGATCTTGCGCTTGCGCTCCGGGTCCTGGACGTCGTTCAGCTTGTCGAGGAAGCGGTCGGCCGCCTTCACGTGGACCAGGTCGATGTGGAACTGGTCCCGGAACGTCTGCTCCACCTGCTCGGCCTCGCCCGACCGCATAAGGCCGGTGTCCACGAACACGCACGTGAGCTGGTCGCCGATTGCCTTGTGCACCAGGGCGGCGGCCACCGCGCTGTCGACCCCGCCGCTCAAGCCGCAGATGACCATCTCGCCGCCGACCTGCTCCCGGATGGCCGTCACCGACTGCTCGATGATCGACGACATGGTCCACGTGGGCCGGCACCCGGCCGCGTCGTACAGGAAGTGCTTGAGCACCTCCTGGCCCCGGGCCGTGTGCATGACCTCGGGGTGGAACTGCACGCCGTAGATGCGCCGGTCGGGGTCCTCCAGGGCGGCCACCGGGACCTCGGCCGTGCGGGCCGTGGTGCGAAAGCCCGGCGGGGCGGCCACGATCGAGTCGAAGTGGCTCATCCACACGTCCTGCTCGGTGGGCAGGTCGTGGAACAGGGGCGAGCGGTCCACCACCGACAGGGCCGTGCGGCCGTACTCGCCCCGTCCGGTGCGGGCCACCTCGCCGCCCAGTTGCAGGGCCACCAGTTGGGCGCCGTAACAGATGCCCAGGAGGGGGACGCCCGAGTCGTACACGTCGGCGTCGAGGCTGGGCGCGCCCTCCGTGTGCACCGACTTGGGGCCGCCGCTGAGGATGATCGCCTTGGGCCGCCTGGCCAGCATCTCGGCCGCGCTCATGGTGTGGGGCACGATCTCGGAGTAGACGTGTGCCTCGCGCACCCGCCGGGCGATGAGCTGTGCGTACTGGGCGCCGAAGTCGACGACCAGGACGGTGTCGAAGGGCTCGGGGTCGGCCATGGCCCAAGGTACCGCGGCCGGGGTCACCTTCAGGGAATCAGGGCCGTGTGCGTGTTGCTGCCGAAGGCCCTAGTGGCCCATGCCCACGTGCTGCGAGCGCTGCAAGGCCTTGCCCTCGGTCTGGAGGGCGGGGGCGATCATGACCTCGGCCTTCTGGAACTCCTTGACCGTCTCGTAGCCGCAGGTGGCCATGGAGGTCTTGAGCGCCCCGAACAGGTTGAGCCGGCCGTCGTTCTCGTGGGCCGGGCCCGCGATGATCTCCTTGAGCGAGCCGCGGATCTCCGTGCGCACCCGGGCGCCCCGGGGCAGCGTGGGGTGGAAGGTGGCCATGCCCCAGTGGTAGCCCTTGCCCGGCGCCTCGTGGGCGCTGGTGAGGGGCGAGCCGATCATCACCGCGTCGGCCCCGCAGGCGATGGCCTTGGCGATGTCGCCACCCCGGCTCATCCCGCCGTCGGCGATGACCTGGCAGTAGACGCCGGTCTCGTCCAGGTGGCGCATGCGGGCGCCTGCCGCGTCGGCGATGGCAGTGGCCTGGGGGACGCCCACGCCGAGCACGCCCCGGGTGGTGCAGGCGTTGCCCGGGCCCACGCCCACGAGCACGCCCACCGCCCCGGTGCGCATCAGGTGCAGGGCGGCCTGGTAGGAGGCGCACCCGCCCACGATCACCGGGGTCTCGAACTCGCGGATGAACTTCTTGAGGTTGAGGGGCTCGACCGTCTTGGACACGTGCTCGGCGCTGACGACCGTGCCCTGGATGACGAACAGGTCGAGCTCGGCGTCGAGGATGGCCTTGGCGAACTGCTCGACCCGCTGGGGGGTGAGGCTGGCGCAGGAGGTGACACCCGCCTCCTTGATCTCCCGGATGCGCTGGGTCACCAGCTCGGGCTTGATGGGCTCCGAGTAGATCTGCTGCATGCGGGCGGTGGCCTTGTCGTTGTCGAGCTTGGCGATCTCCTCGAACAGGGGCTCGGGGTCCTCGTAGCGGCTCCACAGGCCCTCCAGGTTCAGGCAGCCGACGCCGCCGAGCCTGCCGATCTCGATGGCGGTGGCCGGGCTCACCACGCCGTCCATGGCCGCGGCCATGAGGGGCAGCTCGAACTTGAAGGCGTCGATCTCCCAGGAGATGTCGACGTCCTCGGGGTCCCGGGTGCGGCGACTGGGGACGATGGCAATGTCGTCGAACCCGTAGGCCCTGCGTCCCGACTTGCCGATGCCGATCTCGACCTCAGCCACCCTGGTGCCCTCCGCTTCCTGCGCCCGTGGAAAGGATCAGGATACTGCGGGAAGAGGCGTACTCCGAAGATGGTCCGGGGGTGGTCCGGGGCGGTCCGGGTCATGCAATCGGCCCTTTCTGCCGATACAGAGCCAATGCGTCGTTGGCTGTGGCTGGTGTTGGTGCTGGTGCTGTTCCCGACCCGGGCGTCGGCCGAGCCCGCCGTGGGCGGGTGCCCGATGTACCCGGCCGACAACGTGTGGAACACCGACGTCTCCCTGCTGCCCGTCCATCAGCGCAGCGGGGCGTGGACGGCGTCGATGGGGTCGGCCACGGCCAGGCTGCACCCGGACTTCGGCGGGCCGTACGGCATCCCGTACACGGTGGTGGACAGCAGCCACGCCACGACCTCGGTGGCCTTCCAGTGGCCGGACGAGAGCGACGCCGGGCCGTATCCGTTCGGACCGGACACCCCTATCGAGGGGGGCAGCGACCGCCACGCCCTGATGGTGGACCGGGATGCGTGCAGGCTGTACGAGCTTTACGACGCCCGGTACGCGCCGGCAGGGTCGACCGCAGGCTCGGGGGCTGTCTGGGACCTGCGCTCGAACGCCCTGCGGCCCGCGGGCTGGACGTCGGCCGACGCGGCCGGACTGCCGCTCACGGCCGGGCTGCTGCGACGGGACGAGGTGGCGGCGGGCTTCGTGGGCCACGCCATCCGGTTCACCGCGTCCCGGACCGACCGCTCCTACCTGTGGCCCGCCCGGCACCAGGCCGGGGCGGCCGCCGACCCCGACCTGCCGCCCATGGGCGCCCGGTTCCGGCTGCGCTCGTCGTTCGACCTCTCCCGGTTCGGCCGGGACGCCCAAGTCGTGCTGCGGGCCATGCAGCGCTACGGGATGCTGCTGGCCGACAACGGGTCGAACTGGTACTTCACCGGGGCCACCGACCCGGGTTGGAGCGACCAGATGATCAGCGACCTGAAGACCGTGCCCGCCTCGGCCTTCGAGGCGGTGGACGAGTCGTCGCTCATGATCTCGCCGGACTCGGGACGGGCCCGGCAACTGCTCGCCGCCGCCGCGGGCGTGGGCTACCGGCTGGTCGCGGCCGACGGTGGCCTGTTTTCGTACGGCGACGTCCGGTACTTCGGGTCGATGGGCGGGCGGGCCTTGAACTCGCCGGTGGTGGGGATGGCGGCGGTGCCCGGCGGGGCGGGCTACTGGATGGTGGCCGCGGACGGCGGGATGTTCGCGTTCGGCTCGGCCGGGTTCTTCGGCTCGATGGGCGGCCGGCCGCTGAACTCACCGGTGGTGGCCATGGCCCCCGCCGCCGCTCAGGCGGGCCGCGGGTACTGGCAGGTGGCCGCGGACGGCGGGATGTTCGCCTTCGGCTCGGCCGGGTTCTTCGGGTCGATGGGCGGGCGGCGGCTGAACTCGCCGGTGGTCGGCATGGCCCCCACCGCATCGGGCCGGGGCTACTGGCTGGTCGCGGCCGACGGCGGGATGTTCGCCTTCGGGGACGCGGGCTTCTACGGGTCGATGGGCGGGCGGCGGCTGAACTCGCCCATCGTGGGCATGGCCCCGTCGGGCACCGGGCGGGGCTACTGGCTGGTGGCCGCGGACGGGGGCATGTTCTCCTTCGGGGACGCGGGCTTCTTCGGCTCGGCGGGCGGGTACCGGCTCGACGCGCCCATCGTGGGGATGGCGGCGTCGCCCTCGAAAGCGGGCTACTGGCTGGTCGGGGCGGACGGCGCCGTCTTCAACTTCGGCGACGCCCCCTACCTGGGCTCGCCCGCGGGCTCGCCCCTGGCCCGGCCCGTCGTCGCCGTGGGGTGAGCGGAACGCCCGCAGTAACGCCGTCGGTGGGATCATCGACGCCATGACAACGCAGCAGATCGAGCGGGTAGGGGTCGTGGGATGCGGCCTCATGGGGTCCGGCATCGCCGAGGTGGCGGCCCGGGCCGGGATGGACGTGGTGGTGCGGGAGACCGACCCGGGCACGGCCGAGGCGGGACGATCGCGGATCGAGGCCTCGCTGCGGCGGGCGGTGGGCTCGGGCAAGCTCGACCCCGACGACGAGGCCGCCGCCCTGAAGCGCCTCACCTTCACCACCGACTTCGCCGACCTAGCCGACCGCCAGTTGGTGGTCGAGGCGGTGATCGAGGACGAGGCCCTGAAGACCAGCGTGTTCACCGCCCTCGACGAGGCGGTCAAGGACGAGGCCGCCGTCTTGGCCTCCAACACCTCGTCCATCCCGATCATGAAGCTGGCCATGGCCACCAAGCGGCCCCAGGCCGTGGTCGGGCTCCACTTCTTCAATCCCGTGCCGGTGCTGAAGCTGGTCGAGATCGTGCCGTCGCTGCTCACGGCCCAGGAGACCATCGACACGGTCGAGCACCTGGCCGTCGACGTGCTGGGCAAGCAGGTCATCCGATCCCAGGACCGGGCGGGCTTCGTGGTCAACGCCCTGCTGATCCCCTATCTGCTGTCGGCCATCCGCATGCTGGAGTCGGGCTTCGCCACGCCGGACGACATCGACGCGGGCATGGTCCTCGGCTGCGCCCACCCCATGGGCCCGCTGGCCCTGGCCGACCTCATCGGCCTCGACACCACCATGGCCGTGGCCCAGTCCCTCTACGAGGAGTTCAAAGAGCCCCTGTACGCGCCGCCGCCGCTGCTGTCCCGCATGGTCGACGCGGGCCTGCTCGGGCGCAAGCGGGGCCGGGGCTTCTACGACTACGCCAAGTAAAATTCCACGCCACGGCTAAACCGGCCGGCCCGCTGGGGGGTGTATTCGAGCGTGGACTCCACCTTGGCTCTGGGGAGCGCGGCCATGACGGGTGCGGCCGACGCCGGGAACGCGGCCAGCGCGGCCAGAGCGGCCGGCGCGGCGCGGCAACCGGTGGAGCTGGCCGCCTTCTACCGGGCCGAGTTCCCCCGCCTGGCCGCCGCCCTCACCCTCTACACCGGGGACCGGGAGCTGGCGGCCGAGCTGGCCCAGGAGGCCATGGCCCGGGCCTGCCGGCACTGGGGCCGCCTCCAGCACTTCGACTCGCCCGCGGCATGGGTCCACCGGGTGGGCATCAACCTGGCCAACTCGGCCTGGCGACGGGCCGGGCGGCGCGTCGATCCCGCGCACGGGGTCGAAAGCCCGCGGCCCCATGACCCGAGCACGGCCTTGGCCGTACGGGCTGCGGTGGCCCGGCTCCCCCGCCGCCAGCGCAGCGCCTTGGTGCTGCGCTACTTCGTGGACCTGTCGGTGGACGACGTGGCCCGGCTCCTACGCTGCTCGCCGGGGACGGTCAAGGCCCGCACCGCCCAGGCCCTCGCCAACCTGCGCCGCACCGGGGCCCGGGCCGACGACGACGCTCCCGAC
>DASYMT010000081.1:0-4451 GCA_036008925.1 Acidimicrobiales bacterium
ACGCCCGGCCCTACCGCTCAGAGGCCCAGCGCCTCCGACGGTTTGACCGCTGGCTCCACGACTACAACCATCACCGGGGCCACACCGCCCTCGGCGGCCGTTCACCGATCGAGGTCGTCAACGACCTGGCCGGCCATCACATCTAGCCCTCCATCTCGCGTTTCCACAGGCACTGTCCCTGTGGAAACGCGAGGTGGTCACGGGGTTGAGGGCCCGATGTCCTCGGGGAGGAGGGCGACCAGCTCGTCGTTGGTCGGCTCCTTGACCGCGGCCAGCCGACCGGCCTGCTGCGCGCAGGCGGCCTCGAACAGGTTGCGGGCCAGGCGGGCGTTGCCGAACCCCTTGTCCCGGGGCTGCCCGTCGAACCAGGCCCGCACCCGGGCCTCTGCTTCGGGCAGGCACGTGTAGGAGCTGGTCCCGCACATCGACTGGAAGATGGCCACCAACTCGTCGGTCGAATAGTCGGGGAAGTGGATGGCCTTGGGGAAGCGCGAGCGCAGCCCCGGGTTGCTCTCCACGAACTCGACCATCTCGTCGGGGTAGCCCGCGGCGACGACCACGAAGTCGTCGCGGTGGTCCTCCATGAGCTTGACGAGGGTGTCGATGGCCTCCTGCCCGAAGTCCCGCTCGTCGCCCCGGGCCAGCGCGTAGGCCTCGTCGACCAGCAGCACGCCGCCCAGGGCCTTCTCCACGACCTGCCGGACCTGGATGGCGGTCTGGCCCACGAAGCCGGCGACCAACTGCGACCGGTCCGTCTCGACCAACTGGCCCTTGTCGACCACCCCGAGGGTCCGGTAGATCTGGGCCAGCAGGCGGGCCACCGTGGTCTTGCCCGTGCCCGGGTTGCCGGTGAACACCAGGTGGTGGCTCGACTCCACCACGGGCAGGCCCCGCTCCTTGCGCAGCTTCTGCACCCGCAGGAGGGCGGTGACCAGCTTGACCTCCTTCTTCACCGCGTCGAGCCCCACCAACGCGTCCAACTCGGCCAGCAGCTCCTCGATGGGACGGGCCGGGGGGAGGGGCGGGTCGGCTTGGGGGGTCGACGGCCCGGTGCCTGCTTGCGCCTGGGGACCCGGGGCCGCCGTGGTGCCGGGCTTGGGGATGCCCCAGTTCTCCATGCGGTGCAGCAGCATCCCCCGGAACGCCTCGATGGCCTCCAGCTCGGTGTGCGACGGGTGCAGGTCCATGGACGACACCGTGTGGGCGATCTCCACCGCCAACTCGTAGTAGCGCCACGAGTTGGTGGTCCCGTGGGCGTGGTCGTCGCCCAGCAGGATCTCGAACAGCAGCGACGGCGAGTCGAGCCAGTCCCGGCGCCCGTTGGCCAGTCGGGCCTTGCGCACGTCGGCGGGCGTGGCCATACCGAGCATGGTGTCGAAGCGGGGGCCGAAGGCCTCGACCAGGCCCCACAGCTCCTCGTCGGTGTGCAGCTCGTCGGCGTCGATGAAGGCGGTGGTGAGGTTGTAGGCCTCCAGGGTCACGTCGTGGGCCGCGGGCTGGTCGGCCTTCATCTTGGCGTCGCGGGCGATGCGCTCCAGCACAGGGCCCAACTCCGCGATGAAGCGCTCGACCGGCGGGGCCAGCGGGGTCGTCATGCCTCGGGGGCGCGGGGCTCGCGGCGCATGAGCCACAGCCGGGGGCCGCCGTTGCGCAGGTCGAGCTCCTCGGTGACCTCGAAGCCGTAGCGGGCGTAGAAGGGGACGTTGCGCTCCTTCGACGACTCCAGGAACGCGGGGATGCCCTCGGCGTCGCAGCGGGTGAGGACGGGGACGAGCAGCGCGCTGCCCACGCCCTTGCCCTGCTGCGGCGGGTCGGTGCCCAGGGTGGCCAGGTAGTAGTGGGCGTCGCGCGGGTGGTGGCGCTCGATCTGGAGCAGGGTGCGCAGGGCCGAGATGAGGCGGGGCCCGAGGGTGCGCGCCGTGGTGGGGAGGGTCCGCACGATGTCGAACGGGGTCAGCTCCCACTTGCCCGGCGGGAGCCAGATGGCCCCGCCCTGGACGCCGTCGGTCGTGTAGGTCACGCCGTGGCGCAGGGAGATGCGGCGCAGGTACATGGCGAAGTAGGCGGTGAGGCGGCGCTCGATGTCGTCGGTGGGGAAGATCCACGAGATGACCGGGTCCTCGGCGAAGGCCCGGGCCAGCGCCGCGCTCAGGGCGGGCACGTCGCTGAGGGTGGCCTGCCGGACCTGGGGCGGGGAGGGGGCGGCGGGCATCCGCTCAGTCTGCCCGCTCTCACCGTCGTCCATCGGCCATTGGACGCCGGGGTTCATGCCCCGGGCCGCCGGTAGACTGACGGGGTGGGCGCCACCGACCTCGCGGAGCTGGGCCACCGGGCCAAGGCGGCCGGACGCATCCTCGCCACCGTCTCCACCGCGGCCAAGGACGACGCGTTGCGGGCGGGCGCCGACCTCCTGGTCGAGCGCACCGACGACATCCTGGCCGCCAACCAACAGGACGTGGCCCGGGCCCAAGCCGCCGACACGAGTCCCACCGTGGTCGACCGCCTCCGCCTGACCCCGGCCCGGGTCGAGGGCATGGCCAACGGCCTGCGCCAGGTCGCCGCCCTCCCCGACCCCGTGGGCGAGGTGGTCGACGGCTGGGTGCGCCCAAACGGCCTGCGCATCCGGCGGGTCCGGGTGCCCCTCGGCGTGGTCGGCATCATCTACGAGAACCGCCCCAACGTCACGTCCGACGCGGCCGGCCTCTGCCTCAAGTCCGGCAACGCCGCCTTCCTCCGCGGCTCGTCTGGCGCCATCACCTCCAACACGGCCATCGCCGCCGTGCTGCGGGAGGGCCTGGCCAAGGCGGGCCTGCCCGAGGACTCGCTCGTGCTGGTGGAGGACACCAGCCGGGAGTCGGCCGTCGAGTTCATGCGCCTGCGCGGCCTCATCGACTGCCTCATCCCCCGAGGGGGCGCGTCGCTCATCCAGGCCATCCTCGACAACGCCACCGTCCCCTACGTCATCGACGGCGACGGCAACTGCCACGTCTACGTGCACGAGGACGCGGATGTGGAGATGGCCCTGTCGATCGTGCACAACGCCAAGACCCAGCGCCCGTCGGTGTGCAACGCGGCCGAGTCCCTCCTCGTCCACGAGGGCATCGCCGCCGACTTCCTGCCCCGGGCCGCCGCCCTCCTCGAAGGGGTGGAGCTGGTGGGCGACGCCGCCGCCTGCGCGCTCACCCCCGGCATGGGCCCGGCCACGGAGGACGACTTCGCCACCGAGTTCCTCGACCTCAAGCTGTCGGTGGCCGTGGTGCCCAGCCTCGACGCGGCCGTCGACCACATCGCCCGCTACGGCTCGGGCCACACCGAGGCCATCGTCACCCGCTCGTTGGAGGCGGCTACCCGGTTCACCCGCGAGGTCGACGCGGCCGCGGTGGTGGTCAACGCCTCCACCCGCTTCACCGACGGCGAGGAGTTCGGCTTCGGGGCCGAGATCGGCATCAGCACCCAGAAGCTCCACGCCCGCGGCCCCATGGGCCTGCGCGAGCTGACCACGGCCAAGTACGTGGTGGAGGGCGAAGGCCACATCCGCGGCTGATGCGCGGGGCGGCCTGCGCCATGGCGCCGGAAACGAACTAGACCGAACGGTCAAGTGGCGGGGTAATCTCCCCGGATGGCAGAAGCCCGCTTCGAGTCCGTCCCCGCCGTGCGCCAGAGCCTGCGCGACGTCGCCTACCTGGCCGACGAGGGCATCGCCGGCGTGGTCTACCTGGCCGACCGCCTGGGCAAGCCGGTGCTGGTCGAGGGGCCCGCGGGCACGGGCAAGACCCAGTTGGCCAAGTCGGTGGCCGAGATGACCGGCGCCCGGCTCATCCGGCTCCAGTGCTACGAGGGCCTGGACGAGTCCAAGGCGCTGTACGAGTGGAACTACAAAAAGCAGCTCCTGCGCATCCAGGTGGAGAGCAAGTCGTCCACGTGGCAGGAGATCGAGGACGACATCTTCACCGAGGACTTCCTCCTCACCCGCCCGCTGCTGGAGGCCATCCGGGCCGACGAGCCGGTGGTGCTGCTCATCGACGAGGTGGACCGGGTCGAGGTGGAGACCGAGGCCCTGCTGCTGGAGATCCTCTCCGACTACCAGGTGTCGATCCCCGAGTTGGGCACGGTCGAGGCCAAGCAGATCCCGCTGGTGTTCCTCACCTCCAACAACACCCGGGAGCTGAGCGAGGCCCTGAAGCGGCGCTGCCTGTACCTGCACGTCGACTACCCCACGCTGGAACGGGAGAAGGAGATCGTCACCACCCGGGTGCCTGACATCTCCGAGCACCTGGCCGACCAGATCGTGCGCATCGTGCGCTCCATCCGCCAGTTGGAGCTGAAGAAGGCGCCGTCGGTCAGCGAGACCCTCGACTGGGCCCGGACCCTGGTGCTGCTGGGGGTGCAGAACGTCGATGCCGAGCAGGCCAAGGAGACGCTGCACATCCTGCTCAAGTACCAGTCCGACA
>DASYMT010000082.1:0-1726 GCA_036008925.1 Acidimicrobiales bacterium
GGGGCGGACGGGCGGGGCGCGGCGGGCCAGCGGGCGGTGCGGTGCGGGGCGGGCCGGGCGGCGGGGGGCGGGGGGCGGGGGGCGGACCACCCCGCTCTGGAGGACATAGCCCGCGGATTCGGCGCGTTATGTCCTCCAGACAGGCGGGCGAGGGGCGGGGTGTGGCCGGGGTGGGGGCCTAGGCCTTTTTGAGGGGGGCCCAGGCCAGCAGGAGGCGCTTCTCCCCCACGCCGGGGAACCGGATCACGGCCTCGGCCTTGTCGCCCCCGCCCACGATCTCCAGCACCACGCCCTCGCCCCACTTGCCGTGCACCACGTCGTCGCCCGCCTTCAGCCCCATGGCCTCGGCCCCCGTCGACGTGGCCGCCGCGCCCGGCCTGCGCAGCGACCCCCGGATAGCCGCCTCCACGATCCCGGCCCGTCCCTTGGCCTCCGGCGCCCGCCGCCCCTCGACCATCCGGGTGAGCTGCTCGGGGATCTCCTTCAGGAACCGGCTGGGCGGGTTGTACTGCGTGGACCCCCACAACGTGCGACACCAGGCGTGCGTGAGGTACAGCCGCTCCCGGGCCCGGGTGATCCCGACGTAACAGAGCCGGCGCTCCTCCTCCAGCTCGTCAGGCTCGCCCAGCGACCGCAGGTGCGGGAACACCCCGTCCTCCAGCCCGATCAGGAACACCACCGGGAACTCCAGGCCCTTGGCCGTGTGCAAGGTCATGAGCACGACCTTGGACTCGTCGGCGTCGACCAGGTCGTCGGTGTCGCTCACCAGCGAGACGGCTTCGAGGAACTCGTCGAGCGTCTCGTACTCCCGCGCGTGGCCCACCAGCTCGGCCACGTTCTCCAGCCGCCCGGCCGCCTCGATGGTGCGCTCGGCCTCCAGCTCGGCCGTGTAGCCGGTGCGGGCCAGGATGGCCTCCAGCAGGTCGGCGGGCGGCCCGGCCGCCAGCGGCAGCAGCTCGTCGAGCAGGCCCGCCAGGTCCTTGATCCCGCCCAGCGCCCGGCCCGAGACCCCGGCCCGCTCGGCCTCCCGCAGCGCGGCCCCGAAGGCCAGGCCGTGCGACGCCGCGAAGGCGTCGATCCGCCCCACCGACGTGTCCCCCACCCCGCGCCGCAGCCCCAGCGCCCGCTTCAGCGACACCTCGTCGGCCGGGTTGACCACGGCCCGCAGGTAGGCGAGGACGTCCTTGACCTCGCGCCGGTCGTAGAACTTGGTGCCGCCCACCACCTTGTACGGGATGTTGCGACGGACCAGCTCCTCCTCCACCGAACGGCTCTGGGCGTTGGTCCGGTAGAACACGGCCACGTCCCCCCACGGGGTGCCGTGCTGGTGGGCCCGCTCGACCTCGTGGCTGATGAAGGCGGCCTCGTCGTGCTCGTCCTCGGCGTGGTAGCGGGTGATGAGCTCGCCGCCGATCTGCTCGGTCCACAGCGCCTTGGGCTTGCGCATCGCGTTGTTGGCGATGACGGCGTTGGCTGCGTCGAGGATCGTCTGCGTGCTGCGGTAGTTCTGCTCGAGGACGACGACGTGGGCGTCGGGGAAGGCGTTCTCGAACTCGAGGATGTTGCGGAGGTCGGCGCCGCGGAACCGGTAGATCGACTGGTCGTGGTCGCCGACGACGCACACGTTGCGGTGGGCCTTGGCCAGCAGGATCACCATCTCGTTCTGCGCCGCGTTGGTGTCCTGGTACTCGTCGACGAGGAGGTGCTTGAACCGGTTCTGGTAGTG
>DASYMT010000083.1:0-6430 GCA_036008925.1 Acidimicrobiales bacterium
TTCACCAGCTCCGGGAAGCGCAATGCCACGTACCCCACCACGCAGAACGTGGCCTTGACCCCCTCCTCCCGCAGGATCTGGAGCACCTGCGGCGTCCACCGGGGGTCCGGCCCGTCGTCGAAGGTGAGCGCCACCACCGGCGCCAGCTCCCGGCGGGGCCCCACCGGCTCCCGCACCCGCCGCCGCCCGACCACCTCGCCGCTCACCGCCCCCACCGTTTCCTCGTCGGCCCCGGCCAGGCCCGGGTACCACAGCGTGTTCTCCACCTCGGGCAGCCCCGGCCCCGGTCCCGCAAACGCCACCGGCACCGTCCGCACGGCCACCGGCTCCACGTCCACCGGCCCGTCGACCGCCACCACCGCGGCGTCGGCCCCCACGGCCGAGTCCATCCCGGCGGGCAGCCCGTCCACCAGGAGCGTGGGCGGCCCGTTGTCGGCCCGCAGCACCTTGTGCGACACGGCCGACACCAGCCTGGCCCGCTCCGTCCGCACGCCGGTGGCCCGCAGCACGGCGGCCACCGTGGTCGGCCCGGGCACGTGGTGCAGCACGCCGTTCACACGGACGGCGATGGGCGGCGGGTGCGACCGGGCGGGCTGGGCCTGGAGCATGGCCAGCGAGCTGCCGAAGAGGACGGCCACCAGGATCGCGGTGGTGCGGGAGAGGCGGCGGGCCCGGGCTGGACGCACCCCGCCAGGATGCCGTATGCCTTATGAGTTGTGGCGGTTCATCGACGCGGCCATGCCGTCGACCACGATGGCCTCCACCGCGTCGGCCGCCTCCTCGATGGTGACCTCCAGCTCGGTGCGCTCGGCCTTGGACGGCTTGCGCAGGACGTGGTCCACGCCCTCCTGCTTGCCCGGCGGCTTGCCGATCCCGATGCGCACCCGCAGGAACCCGTCGTCCTTCAGGTGGGCCTTGATGGACTTGAGCCCGTTGTGGCCCGCCAGCCCGCCGCCCTCCTTGAGCTTGATGCGGCCCACGGGCAGGTCCAGCTCGTCGTGCACCACGACGATGCGGTCCACCGACTCGATGCCGTACCGCCGCCGCAGCAGCCCGACCGACACGCCGGAGTCGTTCATGTACGTCTGCGGAAAGGCCAGCGCCACCCGCTGCCCGTCGATGCGGACCTCGGCGGCTAGGGCCCGCTCCTTGCCCAGCCGCAGCCTCCCGCCGTGGCGCTCGGCCAGGAGGGCGACCACGTCGGCGCCCGCGTTATGCCGGGTGTGGGCGTATTCGGGGCCGGGGTTGCCCAGGCCGACGACCAGCCAGTCGGCGGGCGTCCCCGTCCGCGATCGCAGCACTGCGGACTAGGCGGAGTCTTCGCCCTCGGACGACGGGGCCGGCGCCCCGCCCGCCTCGCCTTCGGTGGCCTCGGCCGCTGCGCCCTCGGCCGGGGCCGCGCCCTCCTCGCCCTCGGCCGCCTCGGCCTCGGGCTCGGCCGCCTGCGGGCCCTGGGCCACGACGATGGCCGTCTCCGGGTCCAGGTCGGTGTGGACGCCCGCAGGCAGGGCCAGGTCGTCGACCCGGATGGCGTCGCCGATCTCCATGTCGGAGATGTCGACCTCGATCTGGTTGGGCAGGTCCCCCGGCTTGGCGTGCACGGTGAGGCTGAACAGCGACTGGTCGACCACGCCGTCGCCCCGCCGGACCGCCTCGGCCTCGCCCACGATGGCGATGGGCACGTCGGCGGTGATGACCTCGTCCCGGTTCACCAGCAGGAAGTCCACGTGGGACACCGTGTTGCGCACCGGGTGGCGCTGGATGTCCTTGGCCATGGCCAACTGCTCCTTGCCGCCGTCCAGGCGGAGGCTGAGCAGGGCGTTGAGGCCCGCCTCGCCCGACAGGGCGCCCCGCAGGGCCCGGCCCTCCACGGCGATGGGCAGCGGGTCGGTGCCGTGGCCGTACAGGACGGCGGGGATCTTGCCCGACGCCCGCAGGCGGTTGGCCGCACGCGAGCCAAGGGGGCGGCCGGTCTCGGCGATGAGGGTGGTCTCGGGCATAGGGCGAACAGGATACCCGCCCGGCCCCGACTGCCCCCACCCCGGCGTGTCCTGCCGGCCTGGGGACGCCGGTGTCCGGTCATCGCGCTTAAGGGCTCCGAGGAGCGGAGAGGGCCGGCCGGCTAGTTCTGGTTCTCGCCGCCGAAGATCTCGGAGACCGACGTGTCCTCGAACACCGCGTCGATGGCGTCGGCGATGATCCGGGCGGCCGACAAGACCTCGATCTTGTCGAGCTGCTTCTCGGGCGGCAGCGGCAGGGTGTTGGTGATGAACACCCGGCTGATGGACGAGTTCTTGAGCCGGTCGGTGGCCGGGTCGGACAGGACCCCGTGGGTGGCGGCCGCCCACACCTCGCTGGCCCCCGCCTCCACCAGGCGATCGGCCGCGGCCACGATGGTCCCCGCGGTGTCGATCATGTCGTCCACCAGCACGCACAGCCGGCCCTCGACGTCGCCCATCACGCCCAGGGCCTGCACCACGTTCGACTTCCCCTTGGCCCGCCGCTTCCAGATGGCGGCCAAATCGGCGTTGAAGTGCTGGGCGTAGACCTCGGCCGCCTTCACCCGCCCGGCGTCCGGCGCCACCACGACCAGGTCCTGGGCGCCCGACTCGGCCCGGATGTGCTCGACCAGGACGGGGGTGGCCGTCAGGTGGTCGACCGGCCCGTCGAAGAACCCCTGGATCTGCCCGGAGTGCAGGTCGACGCTCACGATCCGGTCGGCCCCGGCCGCGGTGAACATGTCCGCCACCAGCTTGGCCGTGATGGGCTCGCGCCCCGACGCCTTGCGGTCCTGGCGGGAGTAGCCGTAGTACGGGCACACGGCGGTGATGCGCTTGGCCGAGGCCCGCTTGGCCGCGTCGATCATGATGAGCTGCTCCATGATCGAGTCGTTCACCGGCCCGCAGTGGGTCTGGACGATGAACACGTCGCTGCCCCGGATCGACTCGTCGAAGCGGCAGTGGATCTCGCCGTTGGCGAACTCCTTGAGGTTGGGCTCGCCCAGCTCCACTCCCAGGGACTCGGCGATCTCGGTGGTCAACTGGGGATGGGACCGCCCGGTGTAGAGCTTGAGCCGCTTGGTCGGTACCAGTTCCATCCGGTGCTCCTCAGTCCCCCGTGTCGACGCCCTCGTTGGAGAAGGCCCCTGTCACGGTACCCGGTGGCACTCGTGCGCCGGGAGACAGCACGGCGAACGGCCCGACCCGGGCGTCGGCGCCGATCTCGGCCTGTCGGCACACGCTGTTCTCGACCACGGCGCCGTCGCCCACGACACAGTCGACCAGCCTGCTGTTGGGCCCGATCTCGGCCCCCGCGCCCACCGTGGTGGTGCCCTGGAGGATGGCGCCGGGGAAGAGGGTCACGTCGGTGCCCAGCTCGACCGACGCGTCGATGTAGGTGCGCTCGGGGTCGAGCATGGTGACGCCCCGGCGCATCCACCGCTCGTTGGTGCGGTCCCGCAGCTCGGCCTCGGCGATGGCCAGTTGGGCCCGGTCGTTGACGCCGGCCGCCTCCATGGGGTCCCCCACCACCAGGGAGACGACGGGGTAACCCGCGTCGTGGAGGACCTCGATGACGTCGGTCAGGTAGTACTCGCCCTGGGCGTTCTCGGGGCTGAGCCGGCGCAGGGCGGGGGCCAGCACGCTGCGGCGGAAGCAGTAGATCGAGGTGTTGATCTCGACGATGGCCCGCTCCTCCTCGGTGGCGTCGGCGTGCTCCACGATGCGGGCCACCCGGTCGCCCTTGTCCCGCACGATGCGGCCGTAGCCGGTGGGGTCCTCGATGCAGGCGGTGAGGATGGTGGCCGCCGCGTCGGCCGACCGGTGGGCCCGCACCAGGGCGGCCAGGGTGGGCGGGCGCAAAAGCGGCGTGTCGCCGGGCAGCACCACGATGTCGCCGTCGTCCATGTCGTCGTCGGGGAAGGCGGTGAGCGCCACCGCCACCGCGTCGCCGGTGCCCCGCTGGACGTGCTGCTCCACGAAGTCGAGGGCCATGTCCGGCCCGGCCAGCTCCTGGAGGGTCTTGGTCACCCGCTCGGCCCCGTGGCCCACCACCGTCACCACCCGGTCGATGGGCAGCTCGCCCAAGGCGTCGACCACGTGCATGACCATGGGGCGGCCGCACAGCATGTGCAGGGGCTTGGGCCGGGCCGACCGCATCCGGGTGCCCTCCCCGGCGGCGAGGACCACGGCGGACAGCGGGCGCTCTGTCATGCCTCCAGTTCTACCCCTTGGCGACGGGCCGGGGGTGGCGTGCCGCCAGAGCGCGGCCCGCCGCGCCCGGCGGACAGCGCCCGTGTGCCGCCCGAGTGGCGGCCGAGTGGCGGATGTCACGCTTGCCCCGGCCCGGCCCGCGGGCGCAGACTTCGACCCATGGGGTGCGCCAGGTACGACGACACGCAGGAGGGCTTCATCGCCCATGCCCAGAAGGCGGCAGGCATCTTCTTCGTGGTCCTGGCCGTATGGGCGCTGACCGGCTTCGGCGGCTTCTGGCCGGGCTGGGTGCTGTTGTTCCTCGGCCTCAAGCTGGGCGGCCACGCCCGCCGGGTCTACGGCCGGGACCGGGCCGAGGAGCCCGCGGGCGAAGAGGCGGGCGACCAGGCCGGCGAGTACGTCTGAAGCTCGGGGGCAGCGGATCGAACGCTGATTCTCAGATCCAAAGTCTGATGTCCTGCCGGTTGGACGACCCCCGATCGGCGGCCCTGACGATACCGGGGTTGGCGGGCCGCACCCCGCTCCCCTAGCCTGACTGGCCGTCATGGGTTCGTTGATCAAAAAGCGCCGCAAGCGCATGCGCAAGAAGAAGCACAAGAAGATGCTCAAGGCCACCCGCTGGCAGCGTCGAGCGGGCAAGTAGGCCGAGCGGCCGCCCCCGAGAGGGCGGTCGTTTCGCGTCCGGAGGACGTCGGGGGGCGCTAGCCCGGACCCGTGTCCTCCCGAGCGGGGACGGTGCGGGCGACCACCAGGCCGTCGCCCTCGAACGCCCCCTCCACGAACCAGGTCCCGCCCGACCCGGCCAGGGTGGGCCGGGCCCCGGCCACGTCGCCCAGCCGGTCACGCCACTGGGCCAGCTCCGGGAAAAGGCTGAGCGCGGCGGGCTCAAGGTCGTTGCGCCCGCGGGGGTCGACAGGGCCGTCCAGCCGGTCCCATTCGGCGTACACGGCGGGCGTCGACACGGGCCGCGGCGGGGTGAGCAGGGTGAACACCCGCTCCTCGTAGGGCAGGGGCATCACCACCTCGCCCACGCCGGTCACCCGGGCCCGTCCGCCGGTCAGGCAGAAGGGCACGTCGGCCCCCAGGCCCGCAGCCACGCCCAGGTCCGAGCAGCGGGCCCATCGCAGCACGGCGGCCGCGTCGGCCGAGCCCCCGCCCAGCCCGGCCCCCGCGGGGATGCGCTTGACCAGGTCCACACGGGCGTCGCGGCCCACCGCGGCCAGCGCCCGGGACACCAGGTTGTCGGGCGGCAGGTCGTTCGACCCGGCCGGGTCGAACACCAGCGTGTCGTGCAGGTCCAAGGCGACCATCTCGGCGTCCAGCAGGTGGTAGCCGTCGGCCCGCACGCCCACCACCCGCAACGAGACGGTGAGCTTGGCGCAGGCCTCTACGACGACGGGCCCAGGCACGCGGCCAGCCTCCCCCACGCCTCGACGTCCAGCTCCTCGGCCCGGGCCTCGGGGCGCACACCGGCACAGGCGAAGGCGGCCCCGTCGACCAGGCCTGCCAATGCCCGACGCAGCATCTTGCGCCGCTGCCCGAACCCGGCCCTGGTCAGCTCGAACAGCACGGCCGGGTCGGCGTCCACCGCGGGCTGGTCCCGGCGAACGATGTTGACAAGGGCGGACTCAACTTTTGGCTGGGGCACGAACACGGTGGGCGGCACCCGGCCCACCACCGACGCCGTGGCCCAATAGGCCACCTTCACCGAGGGCAGGCCGTACTGCTCGTCGCCCACGCCCGCGGCCAGCCGCTCCCCCACCTCCCGCTGCACCATCACCAGCATGCGCTCGATGGCGGGCACGTGGTCGAGCAGGTCGAGCACCAGCGGGGTGGCCAGGTTGTAGGGCAGGTTGGCCACCAGCGTGTAGCGGGGGGCCGACCCGCCGTCCGCGCCGAGCAGCGCAGACCAGTCGAGCGTCATGGCGTCGCCCTCGACCACCTCCACGCCCGCCACGCCGGAGACCACCGAGCGCAGCACCGGCACCAGGTGACGGTCCAGCTCCACCGCCGTCACCGACGCCCCCGTCTCGGCCAGGGCCAGGGTCAGCGAGCCGAGCCCGGCGCCGATCTCCACCACCCGGGCGCCCGGGCCCACGCGGGCCAGGCGGGCGATGCGGCGGACGGTGTTCGGGTCGGCCACGAAGTTCTGGCCCAAGGCCCGGCTGGGCCGCAGTCCGTGGTCCCCCAGCAGGTCGAGCACCTGCCGGCGGGTGTGC
>DASYMT010000084.1:0-7125 GCA_036008925.1 Acidimicrobiales bacterium
GGCCGACGCGAAGAACCGCACCTCGTCGGCCGGGAATCGGCGCTGTTCCAGCATCGCCCGCATGACCTCGCCCACCATCCCGGTGGCGCCCACAACCCCGATTCGCATGCCCCAATGGTAGGGCGACTCGTCTTCCCACTCTGCGTGCGATAAACCGCCCGCCATGGGTTGGCGCAGCGCAGCCGTGCGGCTGGGCAAGGTCGGGGTGGTGGCGGGCACCGCCGTCGACCGCGCCGCCATCCGGGCCCAGACACCCGAGCCCGTCGACGAGGACGAGCGCTATCGGGCGCTCTGGACGGCCGCGGCCGAGGTGCTGGGCGGCACCGTCCACGCCATGTGGCCGTTCCTGCGGGTCGACTGCGACGGCCGCTCGGCCTGGCTGTTCCGGCAGGAGACCGACCTCGACGGGGTGACCACCTTGCGCCTGGCCGCCGACAAGCCCGCCGTGCACGCGCTGCTGAGCGGCGCGGGCGTGCCCGTCCCTCCGCACCTCGTGTTCGACGCGGCCCGCCCCGCGGCCGCCCGCCCCTTCCTCGAACAGCACGGGCGGTGCGTGGTGAAGCCCGCGGCCGGGTCGGCCCGGGGCCACGGCGTGACCACCGGCGTGTCGACGCCGAAGGACCTGGCCCGGGCCGCTCTGGCCGCGGCCCGCTGGGACCGCCGGGTGCTGATCGAGCCCCACCTGGACGGCGGCGTCCACCGCCTCTTGTTCCTCGACGGGCGCCTGCTCGACACCGTGCTGCGTCGGCCGCCCGTGCTCACCGGCGACGGGCGCTCGACCGTGCGCCAATTGGCCGCCGCCGGCCGACTGGCCGTGGACCACGACATGGCGCTGGCCCTGGGCCGACAGGGCCTGGCGCTGCGGTCGGTCCCCGACGCGGGACGCACGTTCACGGCCCACGGCGTGGTGGGCGGGCCCCTCCCGGCCGAGCGGGTGCCCGTCAAGCCCGAGACGGCCGACACGGCTGGGCGGGCGGTGAAGGCCCTTGGGTTGCGGCTCGCCGGTGTCGACGTGATCGGGGATGTGGTGCTGGAGGTCAACGGGACGCCCGGCCTGCTCGTGCACGAGCGGGACCACGCGGTCGAGGTGCTCAGAGCCGCGCTCCGCTAACTGGAAGACTCGACGCCCGTGACGATCGAAGGGGAGGACACGACCGCCCCTGAGCTTCGACGGGCCGGGTTCGCCCGCAACGCCATGTGGCTGCTGTTCGCCGAGGCCACGGGCAAGATCGCCAGCTTCGTCTTCGTGGTGATCGTCGCCCGCGAGCTGGGCGCCCGCGACTACGGCGCCTTCGCCTTCGCGGTGGCCTTCGTCGCCCCCTTCTACCGGCTGGCCGCGTGGGGGGTGGACAGCACGGTGATCAGCGAGGTGGCCCGCGACCACCGGCGGGTGGCCGAGATCTTCCCGGCCGGGCTCGTGCTGCGAGTGGGCTTCGGCACGCTGGCCCTGCTGTCGGCCCTCGTCATCGCCCCCTTCTTCGTGGACGGGCACCAGGCCTACGTGGCCTTCGCCGTCCTGGGCGCGGCCCTGCTGCTCGACGAGCTGTCGCAGTTCCTCAGCGCCCTGTTCCGCTCGTTCGAGCGCATGGAGTACCACGCCCTCGTGGTGCTCTCGAACCGGGTCCTGTCGGTGATCCTGGCCCTCGTGGTGCTCCACGGGGGCGGCCACCTCATCGCCGTGTGCTTCACCTACCTGGTCGGGTCGTTCGGGGCCATGGTGTTCGGCTTCGTGTTCCTGCGCCGCTTCCTCCCCCCCGGCACCCGGCTGCGGCCCAGTCGGCAGGTGATGCGCCACATGGCGCGCACCGGCGCGCCGCTCGGCATCGCCTCGGCGTTGAACATGTTGGCCTTCCGGGTCGACACCGTGATCCTCCAGGCGGTGAAGGGCACGGTCGCGGTGGCCCAGTACGCGGTGGCCTACCGCTTCTTCGACTCGCTCGCCTTCGTGGCCTACAACTTGGGCGACACGGCCCAGCCCGCCATCGCCCGCACGGGCAAGGGCGGCGACGCCACCCGCACCTTCACGCTGGCCACCGCGGCCATGCTCGCCTTCTACCTGCCCCTCGCCGTGGGGTACCTGTTCGCAGGCCGGTGGATCGTGGTCACCCTCTTCTCCGAGACCTACCGGGCCGCCGTGCCCGCCCTCATGTGGCTGGGCGTGGCCAGCGCGTTCTACGGCCTCACCTACATCGCCCGGGTGGGGGCCATCGCCCTGGGCAGGCGCAGCGAGATCACGTGGATCGCGGTTACCGCCCTGGCCGCCAACCTGGCCATGAACGCCTACGCCATCCCCCGTTGGGGCGGGACGGGCGCGGGGACCACCACCTGCCTCACCGAGGTCATCGAGGCCGCCCTCACCGTCACCCTCTTCCTGCGCACCAACCCGCTGCGGGGGGCCAGCCGGGCCATGCTCGTGCCCGTAGCCGCGGCGGCCGCCAGTGCCGCGGTGCTGGCCGTGCTCGGCCTGCGGGACGGGGCCGCGCTGGGCGGGCTGGCCGTCGTCTACCTCGTCACCCTGGTCGGCGCGGCCCGGCTCCTCGTCCCCGACGACGCGGCCGAGCTGGGCCGGCTGCTGCGCAACCGCTTCATCCGCAGGCCGAGTAGCCGATGATGAGACCCGAGTGAGCGCGACCGTCCTGGCCTACCACGCGGTGGCCGACGCCCCCCCGGCGTCGGACCCCCATCACCTGGTCCTCACCACGCGCCACTTCGCGGCTCAGATGGACGAGCTGGCCCGCAGCCGCACAGTGGTCCCGTTGGAGGACGTGGTGCGGGGCCGGGTCAAGGCCCACGGCAGGCCGGTGGTGGCCATCACCTTCGACGACGGGTACCGCGGCGTCCTCGAGTGCGCAGGCCCGATCCTGGCCCGCTTCGGCTTCCCGGCCACGCTGTTCGTGCCCACCGCCCATCTCGGGAACCGCAACACGTGGGACGATCTGCACGACGACGCCTTCAAGGTCCTGCGGGCCGACGAGCTGGCCGCGGTCGAGGCCCTCGGCGTCCGGGTGGAGAGCCACGGCCACGCCCACATCCCCTACGACTCCTCGCTCCCCGAGACGGTGGCCGAGGACCTGGCGCAGTCCGTCGCCGTGCTGGAGGAGGTGCTGGGCCGCCGGCCCCGCTTCCTGGCCTATCCGTACGGGCCCAGCTCGCTGGCCGCCCGACAGATGGTGGTGGCCGCCGGCTTCGAGGCCGCCTTCTCCATCGACGCCCGCCACGGCGGCCGCTTCTCCTTCGGCCGCATCCCCATCCAGACCAGCGACAGCATGCGGCTGTTCCGGTTCAAGACGTCGGGCCGCTACCAGTTCCTGCGCCAGAACGCGATGGCGTCCGTCATGTCGTCCGCCACGCGGCCGGTGCGGCGGTTCCTGCATGCTCGCCGTGGAGCCGCCGCCGGATAAACCGGCGCACGCCCCGGCGGGCCAGGTCGCCCAGGGCCGAGAGGAAGGGCCGGGCGTCGTCGGCCGCCCACCACGCCGTCTCCTCCACCCGTCGCAGCGAGCGGGCCCAGTCGAGCACGCCGAGGCGGCCCTCCGAGCGCATCTGCACGAAGCTGCGCACGTCGTTGGTCTCGACCAGCCACATGCGGCCCGGGACCGAGCGCGAGGACGGGACGGGCTGGCCGGTGAGGTCGAGGTAGAGGGCGCGCACCACGTCCATGCCGTCGGGTCCCACGAAGAGGCGGAAGGTGGCGCCGAGCCGGGGGTTCACGTCGAGCAGCTTGTAGCGCCGGTCGCGGGCGTCGAAGCGGTAGCCCAGGTCGAGGATGCCCTGGTAGCCGGTGCGCTTCATGAGGTCGGCGGTGAGCGCCTCGACCGTCGGGTTGGCCAGGCAGATGCCCACGCTGGTGCTGCCGGTGTCGGGCGGGCACTGGCGCAGCTTGCGGCCGGTCACCGCGAACAGCGGCGTGGACGACTCGTCGTAGTAGCCGTTCAGCATCCACACCGAGTCGGCGTCGCCCGGGATGTACTCCTGGAGCATGAGGTTGGGCTCGTCGGGGTCCTCGAGCAGGTCGTACCAGTACACGAGCTCGGCCTCGTCGGCCGCGATGGCCATGCGGTGGCCGGTGCGGGCCTGGAGCTTCCACGCGTCGATGGGCTTGACCACCACCGGGAACACGGCGTGTTCGAGCCAGCCGTCGACGTCGGCCTTGGACTGGGGGAACTCGGTGAGCGGCGTGGGGATGCCGTACTCCAGGCAGAGGTCGTGCATGCCCTTCTTGTCGTAAAGCGTGCGGGCCAGGCCGGGGGGCTGGGTGGGGAAGCGGAACACCGGGCGGAGGTCGTCGGCCGCCTCGTCCACCACCATGCTGCTGGCGTCGCCCGTGGGGATGAGCACGGGCCTGCCCCCCAGCCGCTCGCCCAGCCGTCGCAGGTAGGGCACGACCGCGGCGGTGCCCACGTCGGCGTCGGCCCTGTGCACCTGGGCGAAGTAGCGGGACCGGCCGGTGGGCGTGGGGCCGTGGTGCACGCCGTGCACCTCCACGCCGAGGCGGCCGAGGGAGCGGGCCACGCCCAGGCTGCCGTGGTCTTGGAGGTTGAGGACCACGGCCTTGGTCTCGGTGTTCAAGCGCCGACCTGTTTGAGCTCGTCGCCGTCGACCACGAAGACGGCGTCCACGTCGTCCACGTGGGCCAGGATGAAGTCGAGGTCGTCGTACTGGCCCGTCTCGCGCAGGTACTCAGCGCTGGCGCTGGCCGTGATGGCCTCGGCGGGCTGGGCCCGCCACCGCTCGATCACGTCGGCCGTGGCCTCGTCCCACACCTCGTAGCCCGCGTCGACCAGGGCGGCGCCGATCCACCCGCAGCACAGCGCGTCCTCCTCCCGGAACTCGCCGCGCGCCCCGGCGCCGATGAGGGCCACGTGGGGGTCGTGCTCGGCCAGCCAGGCCGCCTGCGCCCCCCAGTTCCGCAGCGACGCCACGTAGGCCTTGGCCGACGCGGCCGCCTCGTGGACCAGCCTGGTGCCCGAGGTGGAGAGGAGGATCATGGGACGCTCGACGTCGGTGCGCTCGGCCATGCGGGCCGGGCTGTTGTTGACGTGGAAGCCGTAGGGCAGGCTGCCGCCCAGCTCGCCCACCAGCAGGGGCTGGTCGAGTCGGGCGGCGAGGGGGACAGCCGCCTCGATGGTGGGCACGGGGTAGACCCGCCTGCCGCCGATCAGCGCGGTGATGGCCGTGGTGGTGGCCCGGATCACGTCGATGCTGACCACCGCGTGGCTGGACGCGAAGCGGGCCGCGGCCTCGGGGAAGCAGTCGATGACGACGGTACGGGCAGGAGTGGGGGGCATGGTCCTCGGCGGGTCCGTCCGTTAGCGAGTGGGGCCGGGCGGGGCCAGACGGCCCTTGGCGAAGGCATCGGCATGCAGGCCCCGTCGGTAGATCTCCACCCGCAGCAGTTCCTCAAGCCGTACGTTGGCCAGCCGCACCTCGGCGCCAAGGTGGTCGAGGAGGGCGAACTGGCTGGGCTTGGTGGGGGCCTCGTACACGACCTTGCTCAGGCCGAAGGCCTCGGCGAAGCGGTCGGCCAGCCGGGTGTCGAGGGCGCCCGACTCGCCGAACAGGCCCACCCCCGCAGCCGACTCCCGGGCCTCGACGACGAGCTCGTCGGCCCCGGCATCGAGCCAGGCCCGGCCCTGGTCGAGGAGGGCGGCCACCTCGGCGTCGTCGAACGAGCCCGACAGCTTGGAGCCCAGCTCGCACTGCACCCCGAGGCCGCGGTCCTGGGCCAGGCGCACCACCTCGGCGGGCGTGTGGTTCAGGCGGGTGAACCCCTCCCCCGCCTCGATGCGGCTGAAGCCGATGTCGGCGCACAGGTCGAGGTACTGGGGGAGGCAGCCGAGCGAGTTGGCGATCTCGAACGGGCCGCCGCCGCTCAGGGGGGCCACGCCGTAGCGGCGGGCGGCGGCCACCTTGGCCCGGGTGACGGACTCGTCGGCCACCAGCCAGCAGGCCATGGAGATCTTGAGCCCGTTCATGAGGTGGCTGCTCTGGGCCAGGTGGCTGGTCAGGGTGGCCGGGTCGTAGCCGGGGTCGAAGGGGGTGGTGGCCGGGGCGAGGTGGGGAACGCCGAGCAGGTCTAGGAAGGCGGCGGTGGTCGGACCGGGCACGCTTCACCTTCGCACATGAAGGCGAGGGCTACGCTCCATTCGATGGTCCGCTGGCTGCGTGGCCCGGACGCCCTCGATCAGCTCGGCGACCGGTTCGACGCCCTCGTCGAGTTCACCGCAGTGCCGCTGGTGGCCCGCCGCACCTGGCTCCAGACCTGGTCCGACACGTACCGGGACCACGAGCCGTGGGTGGCCGTGGTCGACGGGCCGGACGGGCGGCTGGACGCCTGCGCCATGCTGGCCCGACGCATGCGGGGCGGCATCCTCGACATCAACAACCTGGGACGGGGGCCGACCGACTACACGTTCTTCCCGGCCCGGGACGCGGCGGCGGGGGCCGAGTTGGCGGGCGGCGTGGTCGACGGCTTGCGGGCGCTGCGCCAGCCCTGGCGGGTGCGGGTGGAGCAGCTTCCGGCCGGGGACCCGGTGGCGGCGGCGGTGGCGAGCGGTCTGCGGGTGGCCGCCGTGGTGCCGGGCGACCCCAGCCCGGTGGTGGCCCTGCGCCCCGGCACGTCGGCCGACGCCTACATGAGCAGCCGTATGCGCCGCAGCGTGCGCACCGCGGCCAACCGGTTGGCGCGCGACGGCGTGGTGGCCGAGTACAACCACGTGACCGAGCCGGTGGAGATCGGGGCCTACCTGCCCGAGCTGGAGGCGGTGTGGCGCGAGCGCGACCACCTGGTGGGCAGGCGCAGCGACGCCGACGACCCGGCCGGGCTCGGGTTCTTCCTGGCCGCGGTGCGGGGGCTGGCCGAGCGGGGCGAGGTGGAGCTGACCGTCCTGCTGCTCGACGGGGCCCTGGCCGCCTTCGCCGTGTGCCTTCTGGACGCCGAGTCGCACCAGGTGTGGATCCCGCGCATTGCGCCCCGGTTCGCGGCATACAACCCCGGCCACCTGGTGAACCGGTCGCTGGTGGCCCGGGCCCTGGAGCGGGGGTGCGCGCAGCTCGACTGGATGCGGGGCGAGGAGCCGTACAAGTTGGAGACGGCCAACTGCGCCATCGAGCACGAGCACCTGC
>DASYMT010000085.1:0-7954 GCA_036008925.1 Acidimicrobiales bacterium
CGACCAACCGCGACAGCACCACCAACAACTTGCGCACGTCTTCGAAATGCAACCCAGTGGTCGGCTCGTCGAGGATGTAGATCGTGTGGCCGGTCGAACGCTTGGCGAGCTCGCTCGCCAACTTGACGCGCTGCGCTTCGCCACCGGAGAGCGTGGTGGCCGGTTGGCCGAGGCGGACGTAGCCGAGGCCGACGTCGACGATCGTCTGGAGGTGGCGGGCGATGGCCGGCTGGTTCGAGAAGAACTCGAGCGCCTCCTCGGACGGCATGTCGAGCACCTCGGCGATGTTCTTGCCCTTGAACGTGATGTCGAGGGTGTCGCGGTTGTAGCGGGCGCCCTTGCACACCTCACACGGCACGTACACGTCGGGCAGGAAGTGCATCTCGATCTTGATCGTGCCGTCGCCCGAGCACGCCTCGCAGCGCCCACCGGCGACGTTGAAGCTGAACCGGCCGGTGTGGCTGGCGTCGACCGAGGCGACGACCTCCGGGCTGCCCTCGGCGACGACCGCGCCGCCACCGCTGCCCCCCTCCGGACCGAGGTCGATGATCCAGTCGGCCGTCTTGATGACATCGAGGTTGTGCTCGATGACCAGCACGGTGTTGCCCTGGTCGACCAGCCGGCTGAGCACGGTGAGCAGGCGCCGGATGTCCTCGAAGTGCAGGCCGGTGGTGGGCTCGTCGAGGATGTAGATGGTGTGGCCCGTGCCCCGCTTCGACAGCTCGCTCGACAGCTTCACCCGCTGGGCCTCGCCGCCCGAGAGCGTGGGCGCGGGCTGGCCGAGTCGCACGTAGCCGAGCCCCACGTCCACGATCGTCTGCATGTGGCGGGCGATGTTGGGCTGGTTGGCGAAGAACTCGAGCGCCTCCTCGCACGGCATGTCGAGGACCTCCGCGATGTTCTTGCCCTTCCACGTGATGTCGAGCGTGTCCCGGTTGTAGCGGGCGCCCTTGCAGACCTCGCAGGGCACGTACACGTCGGGCAGGAAGTGCATCTCGATCTTGATGGTGCCGTCGCCCGCGCAGGCCTCGCAGCGCCCGCCCTTGACGTTGAAGGAGAAGCGCCCGGGCTGGTAGCCCCGCACCTTGGCCTCGGCCGTCTGGCTGAAGAGCTTGCGGATGTTGTCGAACACGCCCGTGTAGGTAGCCGGGTTCGAGCGGGGCGTGCGGCCGATGGGCGACTGGTCGATGTTGATGACCTTGTCGAGCGACTCGGCCCCGTCGACCGACTTGTGCCTGCCCGGCACCGTCTTCGACTTGTAGACCTTCTGCATGAGCGACCGGTAGAGGATGTCGTTGACGAGCGTGGACTTGCCCGAGCCCGACACGCCGGTCACCGAGATCATGCAGCCCAGCGGGAACTCGACGTCGATGTTCTTGAGGTTGTGCTCCCGGGCCCCCCGCACCACGAGCCAGTCGTTGCCCGGCTCGCGGCGGATGGCGGGCACGGGGATCGACTTCTTGCCCGCCACGTACTGGCCGGTGAGCGAGCGCTTGGCCTTGAGCAGGCCCTTCACGTCGCCGGTGTAGACGATCTCGCCGCCGTGCTCCCCCGCCCCGGGGCCGATGTCGACCACGTGGTCGGCGATGCGGATGGTGTCCTCGTCGTGCTCGACCACGATGACCGTGTTGCCCAGGTCCCGCAGCCGGATGAGCGTGTCGATGAGGCGGCGGTTGTCCCTCTGGTGGAGGCCGATGCTCGGCTCGTCGAGCACGTACAGCACGCCGACCAGGCCGCTGCCGATCTGGGACGCCAGCCGGATGCGCTGGGCCTCGCCGCCCGCCAGGGTGCCCGCCGACCGGTGGAGGGTGAGGTAGTCGAGGCCGACGTCGAGCAGGAACTGCATGCGGGCCCGGATCTCCCGCAGCACCCGCTCGGCGATCATGCGGTCGCGCTCGCTCAGCTCCAGGCTGTTCATGGCCTCGGCCGACTTGCGGATCGACAGGTCGCACAGCTCGTGGATGTTCATGCCGTCGACGGTGACGGCCAGGCTCTCGGGCTTCAGGCGGGCGCCGCCGCACTCGGGGCACGGGACCTCCCGCATGTAGCCCTCGATCTGCTCGCGCATGTAGTCCGACTCCGCCTCCGAGTGGCGGCGCTGGAGGTAGGGCAGGACGCCCTCGTAGTGGGTGAAGTAGCTGCGGGCCCGGCCGTAGCGGTTGCGGTACTGCACGTGGACTTGCTTGGTGCCCGAGCCGTAGAGCAGCACCTTCTGCTCCGACTTCTTGAGCTTCTGCCACGCGGTCGTGGTCTTGAAGCCGAAGGTCTCGGCCACCGCGGCCAGCACCCGGCTGAAGTACTCGCCCCTGGCCCCGCCCCAGGGGCTGATGGCGCCCTGATCGAGCGACAGCTCGGGGTTGGGCACGACCAGCTCGGGGTCGACCTCGAAGCGGGTGCCCAGGCCCACGCAGTGCGGGCAGGCGCCGTAGGGCGAGTTGAACGAGAAGTTGCGGGGGGCCAGCTCGTCGAAGCTGGTGCCGTCGTTTGGGCAGGCCAGGTGCTGGGAGAAGGTGAGGATCTGGTCCTCGGTGGGGGCGGTGTCGGGCGCGTCGGCGGTGTCGCCCCTCGGGACGATCTGGACCTCGGCCACGCCCTCGGCCAGGCGCAGGGCCGTCTCCATCGAGTCGGTCAGCCGGCGCTCGATGCCCTCCTTCTTCACCAGGCGGTCGACCACCACCTCGATGGTGTGCTGCTCGTAGCGGGCCAGCTTGGGCGGGTCGGCCAGGTCGTGGATCTCGCCGTCGATGCGGGCCCGGACGAAGCCCTGCTTGGTGAGCTCCTCCAGCAGCCCCTCGTACTCGCCCTTGCGGCCCCGCACGACAGGGGCGAGGACCTGGAAGCGGGTGCCGTCGGGCAGCTCCAGGATGCGGTCGACGATCTGCTGCGGGGTCTGACGGGTGACCACCGCGCCGCACTTCGGGCAGTGGGGCAGGCCGATGCGGGCGTACAGGAGGCGGAGGTAGTCGTAGACCTCGGTGATGGTCCCGACCGTGGAGCGGGGGTTGCGGGAGGCCGACTTCTGGTCGATGGAGATGGCCGGGCTGAGGCCCTCGATGAAGTCGACGTCCGGCTTGTCCATCTGGCCGAGGAACTGGCGGGCGTAGGCGCTCAGCGACTCGACGTACCGGCGCTGGCCCTCGGCGTACACGGTGTCGAAGGCGAGCGACGACTTCCCGGAGCCCGACAGGCCAGTGAAGACGATGAGCTTGTCCCGCGGGAGCTCCAGCGAGACGTTCTTGAGGTTGTGCTCGCGGGCGCCCCGAATTACAAGCATGTCGGACATCGGGACCAAGATATCTGCGATCGGACCCGAACGTACGTTTGGTCGTGGGAGGGGTGGGCGACGGGTATGTCGAACAAGTCAGGAGACCCGGATCGGCGGACCCCCAGGAGCGTGATGACCAACCGTTTCGCACACACCGAGTTGCCCGCGGGGCCAAAGCGGCTGTGGGGGCGGCGCCTGGCCGGGGCCCTGGTCCTGGCGGGGGCGGTGACGGCCGGCGGGTTGGGGCCGTCGCCCCGGGCCGTGGCCGCAGCGCCGCTGGTGCAGCCCGGCGAGTACGTGGAGACGCCGACCGCCATCTGCACGCTGGCCTTCGTCTTCGCCGGCGCCTCCGGCGGGCCGCAGGCGGGGCGCACCTTCGTGGCCACCGCCGCCCACTGCGTGGGCTCGGTGGGCGAGCCTGCCTCGCTGTCGGACGGGACCGTGTTCGGGCACGTGGCCCTCATCGGGGACGCCAACGCATTCGAGGCCGACTACGCCTTCATCGAGGTCGGCGCCGGCGCGCTCGGACGGGTGAGCCCGGCGGTCAAGGGCCATCCCACCATGCCGACCGGGTCGACCGTCTCGAGCGGGACCGCGGTGGGCGACCGCGTCCTCCAGTCGGGCTACGGCATGGGCTTCGAGTACACCGCCGCCACCCGTGAGTCCCGCCAGTCGGTGTTGACCTACGACAACCATGAGGCGGCCGGGGTTGCCGGCGCGGTGATCTTCGGCGACTCGGGCGGGCCGCTGATGCACGCCGCCTCGGGCAAGGCCCTCGGCATCGTGAGCAGGGCGTGCATCAACGCCTGCGAGGAGGAGGGGCCGACCATCGAGGGCGTCCTGGCCAAGGCCGACGCCCGCGGCTGGAAGCTCCGCATCCGCACCGTCTGACGGGCCGGCGATGGCGGCGGCCACGGACCGGATGGCGCGCCGGCGACTGCCGCCCATCGACGAGGCGCTGGTGCGGACGCTGTTGGCTGAGGCCGGAACGCGCCAGAGGCGACGGGTTGTGGGTCTGAGGCCTGCTCGAGGCCGGGCCACGGCCCAACAGGCGGTCAGCCCACCTCGCGCAGCTCCCGCTTGAGGTCGTTGATCTCGTCCCGGAGGCGGGCCGCGTACTCGAAGCGCAGGTCGGTGGCCGCCTCGTGCATCTCCTCCTCCAGCGTGCGGATGAGGCGGGACAGCTCGTCCTTGGGCAGCTCGGCGAAGTCGCTCCGGTCGTGCTTGCGCGAGCGGCGGTCCTTGCCCGGCATCGGCGCCCCCTCGGCCGGGCGCAGGTGGGCCAGGATGTCGGTGACCGCCTTGCGGATGGTCTCCGGGTTGATGCCGTGCTCGGCGTTGTACGCCGTCTGCACGGCCCGCCGGCGCTGGGTCTCGCCGATGGCCCGCTTCATGGACTCGGTCACCTGGTCGGCGTACATGACCACTTGGCCGTCCACGTTGCGCGCCGCCCGTCCGATGGTCTGAATCAGCGACGTCTCGCTGCGGAGGAACCCCTCCTTGTCGGCGTCGAGGATGGCCACCAGCGACACCTCGGGCAGGTCGAGCCCCTCTCGCAGGAGGTTGATGCCGACCAGCACGTCGAACTCCCCGAGCCGCAGGTCCCGCAGGATCTCGATGCGCTGGATGGTGTCGATGTTGGAGTGCAGGTACCGCACCCGCACGCCCATCTCCAGCAGGTAGTCGGTGAGGTCCTCGGCCATCTTCTTGGTGAGGGTGGTCACCAGCACCCGGTCGCCCTTTTCGACCCGCTGGCCGATCTGGTCGATGAGGTCGTCGATCTGGCCCTTGGTCGGCTTCACGACGATCTCGGGGTCGACCAGGCCGGTAGGCCGCACGATCTGCTCCACCACCTGCTCCGAGACCTTGATCTCGTAGGCGCTCGGGGTGGCGGAGAGGAAGACGCACTGGTTGACCCGCTCCATCACCTCGTCGAAGCGGAGGGGCCGGTTGTCGGCCGCCGAGGGCAGGCGGAAGCCGAAGTCGACAAGCGTTTCCTTGCGGGAGCGGTCGCCCTGGAACTGGCCGTGGAGCTGGGGGACGGTCACGTGCGACTCGTCCATGATGATGAGGTAGTCCTTGGGGAAGTAGTCGAGGAGCGTGTGGGGGGCCTCGCCCGGCTGGCGCCCGTCGATGTGGCGGCTGTAGTTCTCGATGCCGTTGCAGTAGCCCAGCTCCTGCATCATCTCCAGGTCGTACTGCGTGCGCATCCGCAGACGCTGGGCCTCCAGGAGCTTGCCCTCCTTCTCGAACCAGGCCAGGCGCTCCTGGAGCTCGACCTCGATGGCGCCGATGGCCCGCTTCATGCGCTCCTCCCCCGCCACGTAGTGGGTGGCCGGGAAGATGGTGAGGTCGTCGATGTCGCCCAGGAACTCGCCCGTGAGCGTGTCGAGGCGGGTGATCCGCTCCACGTCGTCGCCGAACAGCTCGATGCGGACGGCGTGCTCCTCGTAGGCCGGGTGGACCTCGATGGTGTCGCCCCGGACCCGGAACTTGCCCCGCACCAGGTTCATGTCGTTGCGCTCGTACTGCATGTCGACCAGCTTCTTGAGGATGTAGCGCTGGTCGTGGCGGGCGCCCATCTTGATGCGCAGGATCTGGCGCTCGTACTCCTCGGGCGAGCCCAAGCCGTAGATGCACGACACCGAGGCGACCACGATCACGTCCCGCCTGCCGAGCAGGGCGGAGGTGGCCGAGTGGCGCAGGCGGTCGATCTCGTCGTTGACCGAGCTGTCCTTCTCGATATACGTGTCGCTCGACGGCATGTACGCCTCGGGCTGGTAGTAGTCGTAGTACGAGACGAAGTACTCGACCCGGTTCTCGGGGAAGAACTCGCGGAACTCGTTGGCCAACTGGGCGGCCAGGGACTTGTTGGGGGCGATGACCAGCGTGGGCCGCTGCACCTCTTCGATGGTCCACGCCATGGTGGCCGACTTGCCCGACCCGGTGATGCCCAGAAGGGTCTGGAACCGGTCGCCCCGGTTGACGCCCTCCGCCAGCGCGGCGATGGCCTTGGGCTGGTCGCCTGCTGGTTGGAAGTCGCTGTGGACCTTGAACGGAGGCACGGGGATCAGGCTACGCCGGGGGTGTGACAACAACGTCCGGCCCGGCCCGTCGACTCCCTCTGTGGCTCGTGTTGCCAACGTTGAGGTGGAATCCGGCCGAAAACGGCCGGATTCCGATCTCACGTTTCTCTCAGGGTCCGGCTCACAGGTCCGACAGCAGGGCCACGCCCCCCACCGTGAGGCCGGGCGTGGGCGGGGCCAGGCACGACCCCGCGGGCAGCGCGATGACGAAGAGGTCGGCCGTGAACGTGTGGTTCTCGACCGGGGGGCCGAGGGTGGGGATAGTCCCCGCCAGGTCCATGTGAATGCCCACCCGGACGTAGGTGAACCCGCCGCCGGGGCCCACGACCCCCTCGGGTGCGGGTCCGGCGCTGGGCCACACCCACGCCATGGTGCCAACCCCCGCCTCGCAGCTCTCCAACGGCGACGGCCCGGCGAAGAACAGGGTCCAGATGCCGGCGTCGTCGCCCAGGACCGGGCAGTTCAAGGTCAGCGTGCCGGTGACGGCTTGGGGCCCCGGCACCACGGTCAGGCCCGGGGCGTAGGCGAACGCCCCGAAGGCCGTGCAGGCCGCGGGCTCGGGCTCGGCGTGGGCCACATCGGGCGCGGCGAGCCCCCAGCCCACCATGGCCAGGGCGACGAGCAGGCGGCGCATCAGTCGAGGGGGATGGCCGCCAGGCCCGTCGCGGTGGCGCCCGTGACCGCGATGGTGGCGCAGTTGGCCGGAATGAGGTTCGGGAGCCACACCAAAGTGGCCACGAAGGTGTGCAGCTCAGGCCCGACCGGGATCGTGCCGTTCACCGCGGTCAAGCCCGCATACCCGTGTACGTAGGTGAACCCGCCGCCCGGACCGACCGGGCCCTCGGGACTGGTGGCGCCCACGCCCCACGCCATGGCGCCCTGGCCCGCCTCGCAGGTCTCCAGCGGTGCAGGCCCGGCAAAGGGCAGGGTCCACATGCCCGCGTCGTCGGCCAGCAGCGGACAGGTGAGGACCATGGTGCCGGTCACCGCCGTCGGCGCCGGGAGCGCGGTGATCCCGGGCCCGTAGGCGAAGGCGATGTTGGCCGTGCAGGCCGACGGCTCGGGGTCGGCGTGGGCTGCGGGCCCGGTCGCCAGCCCTGCACCGAGAACGGCGACGACAGCGGCGACGACAACGACAAGACGACGAAGCGTGCTCCCCAGCATGCGTCCCCCTTGGCGGCCCCTTAGGTGGCCTTGCTTGGAACCATACGCCCGAAAGGGACCCGGCGCTAGGGCCCTGCCGGCGCCGTCTGTCCGCCAACGTTGCTATGAAATCCGTCCAGAAATGGCCGGATTGCGATCTGAGGTTTCGGGGTGGGCGTGGGCGCGGAAGCGCTCCAGCACGTCGTACTCGGCCAGCAGGACTTTGACGTCGGCCCGCTCCAGCGACGCCGCGGGCAAGGGCTCCTCCCGCTCCGGCGCCAGGGCTAGAACTCGACCTTCGGCGCCTGGGACACCTCGGCCCGCAGGGCGGGCTCGATCTCGAAGTACTGCTCGGCCCCGAACTTGAACTGGCGGGCGATGATCGACGAGGGGAACGCCTGCACCCGGCGGTTGAAGCCCTGCACGTTGGCGTTGTAGAAGCGCCGGGCGGCCTGGAGGC
>DASYMT010000086.1:0-5890 GCA_036008925.1 Acidimicrobiales bacterium
GAGGCGGGGAAGCCGTCGGCCGCGTACCGCCGGGCAGGCTTGAGCACGTCGGCCAGGGGCAGGCGGCCGAAGCGCTCGTGCAGCGCGGCCCAGCCGTCCACGCAGCCGGGGACGGGCACGCTGCGGATGTCGTTGCGGAACGGCATGGCCCGACGGCCCTCGGACCGCAGCCGCTCGGGGTCGGCGCCGGACCCGGCCCGTCCGCTGGCGTTGAGGGCGGCGGGGGGCGAACCCCCTTGTCCCACAAGGGCGAACAGGTCGCCGCCCATGCCGCACATGTGCTGGGTGGTGACGGCCAG
The DNA here is from genome assembly GCA_036008925.1 of Acidimicrobiales bacterium. Taxonomy (GTDB): domain Bacteria; phylum Actinomycetota; class Acidimicrobiia; order Acidimicrobiales; family JAUTXP01; genus DASYMT01. The sequence continues at coordinate 300 of DASYMT010000086.1, forward strand.
CACCGCGCTGGCGGCCACCGCCGCATCGGCCGCCGACCCGCCCGCCCGCAGCACGGCCACGCCCGCCGACGAGGCCAGGTGGTCGACCGAGCAGACCATGCCGTTGGGGGCGCGCAGGGTGGCGCGCATGGTGGTCACAGGGCCAGAGTCTTCTGGACGTCGGCCAGGACGCGCACCGCGGCCTCCTGTCCTTTGCGGCCGCGGCCGCGAGGCTGGAGGCACCACAGCGGGACGGGCTCGCCGCCGCGCCGCTTGACCACCACGACCGGCATGGGCGCGGTCCCGGCCCGTCCCAGGTCGGCCCGCTCGACTTCGGAGCGGGGGAGCCGGACGGTGCGGAAGGTGTTGCGCACCGTCACGGCCTGGTCGTCTACGTAGAGGCCGTTGCGGAAGGCCCGCACCGCGACCACCGCGGCGGGGGCGCCGATGAGGAGGCCGAGCAGGTCGCGGCGAACGCCGATCACCACCACGGCCATCAGGCCGAAGGAGAGGAGCTGCACGATGTTGTCGGCCTGTCGGCGCAGCACCCTCATGACCACCTGGACGCTACCCGTGGGTACAGTCCGAAGGGTATGGACGACGCCACCGGGAGATTCCTGTCGCTCGTCCAGGCCGACGACGTGCCGGTGGACGAGGGGGCCATGCTCATCGCGGCCCACGCCCACCCCGGCCTCGACGTGGCGGGCGAGGTGAAGCGGCTCGACGAGCTGGCCGCCGACTGCCCCCACGACCTCGACGGGCTGCGGTCGTTCCTGTTCGGGGCAGGCGGGTTCCGGGGCAACGACGACGCCTACGGCGATCCCCGGAACTCGTACCTCAACGAGGTGCTCGACCGGCGCATCGGCATCCCCATCACGCTGTCGGTGGTGGCCATGGAGGTGGGCAGGCGGGTGGGCGTGCCGCTGGTGGGGATCGGGCTGCCCGGGCACTTCCTGGTGCGGCACGAGGCCGTGCCTCCGCTGCTGCTCGACCCGTTCAACGGGGGCCAGTCGCTCTCGCTGGAGGAGTGCCACGAGCTGGTGCGGCGGGCCTACGGCGAGTCGGTGCCGTTCCAGCCCTCGCTGCTGGCGCCGGTGGACAACCGCATGATCCTGGCCCGGATGCTGAACAACCTGCGCTCGTCGTTCCAGGCCTCGGGCGACTCGGCCGGGTCGGCCTGGGTCCTTCGCTTGCGGGCGGGCATACCGGGGACGCTGCCGCGCGAGCTGGGGGAGCTGGCCACCGCGCAGGCCGCGCTGGGGCGCTACGAGGAGGCGGCCACCACGCTGGAGCGGCTGGCCGACCAGTTGAGCGGCGAGGAGGAGGGCAAGGCCCGGGCCCACGCCCAGCTCCTGCGCTCCCGCCTCAACTGACCCGCCTCAACCGACTCGCCTCAACTGACTGGAGGACATACCGCGCCGAAACCACGCGCTATGTCCTCCAGACGGCTGGGTGGGGGTTAGATGATGCCGCTGGCGTGGCCCTCCCAGTAGCGGTCCTTCAGCAGGCGCTTGTAGAGCTTGCCCGTGGGGTGGCGGGGCAGCTCCTCCTCGAAGTCGATCGAGCGGGGGCACTTGAAGCCGGCCAGCCGCTCCTTGCAGTAGGCGATCAGCTCACGCTCCAACTCCGGCCCCGCGTCGGCCATGTCCACCGGCTGGACCACGGCCTTGACCTCCTCGCCCATCTCCTCGTTGGGGACCCCGAACACGGCCGCGTCGACCACCTTGGGGTGCATGACGAGCAGGTTCTCGGCCTCCTGCGGATAGATGTTCACGCCGCCCGAGATGATCATGTAGGCCTTGCGGTCGGTGAGGTAGAGGAAGCCGTCGGCGTCCACGTAGCCCACGTCGCCCAGCGTCGACCAGCCCCGGTCGTTGCGCGACCCCTTCGTCTTCTCCGGGTCGTTGTGGTACTCGAAGGTGGCGCCGCCCTCGAAGTAGATGGTGCCCGACTCGCCGGTGGGCGCCTCGTTCCCCTGCTCGTCCACGATGTGGATGGTGCCGAGCAGGGCCTGCCCGACGGTGCCGGGATGGCCCAGCCACTGCTCCGAGTTGCAGCACACGAATCCGTTGCCCTCGGTGCCCGCGTAGTACTCATAGATCACCGGGCCCCACCATTCGATCATCTGCTGCTTGACCGGCACCGGGCAGGGGGCCGCGGCGTGGATGACGGTCTGGAGCGACGACACGTCGAACTTGGCCCGCTCGTCCTCGGGCAGCTTGAGCATCTTGACGAACATGGTGGGGACGACCTGCGTGTGCGTGGCCTTGTGCTGCTCGATGAGGCGGAGGTACTCGACCGGGTCGAAGTGCTCCATCACCACGACGGTGCCGCCCGCCTGGTGCACGGCCATGCAGAAGCGCAGAGGGGCGGCGTGGTACAGCGGGGCGGGGGAGATGTAGACCATCTCGGGCCCGAAGCCGTAGAGCAGCAGACCCAGGCTGGCCACGCCGGTAGGCGCCTCGGGCGGGTTGCCGGACAGGGGGATCTTCACGCCTTTGGGCCGGCCGGTGGTGCCCGAGGAATAGAGCATGTCCTGGCCCTGGGCCGGGTCGGCCACCTCAGTAGCGGGATGCGCGCTGACGGCCTCCTCGTAGGACTCGAAGCCGTCGACCACGCCGCCGATCATCAGGCGGGTGTGGACGTTGGGCATCTTGTCGAGCAGCTCGACGGCCACGTCCCGCTTCTCGTAGGAGGTGATGAAGACCTGGGCCCCGCAGTCGTTGACGATGTACTCCAGCTCGCCCGGGGTGAGCCTGCTGCTGGCCGCCGTGTAGTACAGGCCCGAGCGCTGGGCCCCCCACGTGGCCTGGAGATAGGCCGCGTTGTTCTCCATGCAGATGGCGATGCTGTCGCCAGTGGCGAGGCCCCGGGAGCGCAGCAGGTTGGCCAGTTGGTTCGACGCCTTGTCCAATTCGGCGTACGTGACCGTCTCGCCCGACCCGCCCATGACGACGGCGGGCTTGTCGGGGCTTGTCTGGGCGTGGGTCCCGGGGTACATGCTGGTGAGCCTATGCACGTGAAGGTGACGAGGGTGTCAGCGGCGGAGACGCACGAGGTGCGCCGGCGGGTGCTGCGGGCCGACCTGCCCGACAGCTCGGTGTCGTTCCCCGGGGACGACGATGCGGGCGCTGTGCACCTGGCCGCGTGGTCGGGGGACGGGGGCGGCGACGGGGACGGCGGCGAGGGCGGCGACGAGGTCGTGGGTGTGGCCTCGTTCTTCCCTTCGCCGTACGAGGGACGGCCCGACGCGCCGGCCTGGCAGTTGCGGGGCATGGCCGTGGTGCCCGCGGTGCAGGGGCAGGGGGTGGGGTCGGCGCTGCTGGCCGAGGGGGTGGTGGCGGCCCGGGCCGCGGGGGCGGCGGTGCTGTGGGCCAACGGGCGGGACTCGGCCGTGGGGTTCTACGAGCGCCACGGGTGGAAGGTGGTGGGCGACGGGTTCGTGTACGGCCCCGCCCGCCTGCCCCACCACGTCGTGCTCGTCGACCTGTGAGGACCGTCCAAAGAGGGGAAGCGGGTTAGAGGGCGGCGATCGACTGGCGGGGCATGCGGGGGCCGCGCCGCGGCGGCATCGACCCGCCCAGCTCCAGCAGCCGCACCACCCGGCCCCGCTGCCCGGCCCCGGCCCACGGCTCCAGCAGCTCCAGCATGCGCTCGTCCGTGCCGCGCGCCTCGCCCGCCAGCGAATACGACACCAGGTGCTTCAGGTGGTAGTCGCCCACGCTCACCGCGTCGGGGTCCCCGAGGGCCAAGCGCACCGCCTCGGCCGCCGACCACACCCCGATGCCGGGCAGGGCCATGAGCCGCCGCCTGGCCACGTGGGCCCCCAGGCCCACCGCCTCCTCCAGCCGGTGCGACACCCGGCAGGCCAGCCGCACCGCCTCGGCCCGTCGCCCCTCCACGTTGAACCGGTGGAAGGCCCACCCCGGCACCCCGGCCAACCGAGCGGGCGCAGGCGGCAGCAGCAGCGGGACGGGCCCGGGCGCGGGCTCGCCGTAGCACCGCACGATGCGCCGATAGGCCTGGCGGGCGTCGGCCGACACCACCTTCTGCTCGATGATGGTCGGCACCAGCGCCTCGGTCAGCGCCCCCGACCGGCACAGCCGCACACCCGAGAACCGCCGCCAGGCCGAGGCCACCACCGGGTGCAGGGACGGGTCGAACGCCTCCACCGAGTCGAGCGCGCCCACCAGGCCCGGCGCCCACTCCAGCACCCACGGCGCCCCGGAACCCCACGCCGACACGACCACCGACGAGCCCGACCGCCGCACCCGCATGGTGGCGGGCCCCAGCGGCGTGCGGGTGGCCCGCCAGAAGCCGTCGGCCGCCACTCGCACACAGGGGTCGCCCGCGCCCCGCCGCAGCGGCCCGAGCGTGGCGCCCAGGTCGAGCGGCCACGTGACCCGGATTGCGCGCTCCAGCACGCCGCCATCGTGGCAGGCTTCGGTCCCCATGCCGCGTCTCTCCGAAGAACTCCAGTGGCGGGGCCTGATCCATCAGGTCACCGACGACCACCTGCTCAAGCTGCTCGACCAGCCCGAGCCGCTGACCGCCTACATCGGCTTCGACCCCACGGCCGACAGCCTGCACGTGGGCAACCTCCTCCAGCTCTGCAACCTGCGCCGGCTTCAGGAGGCGGGCCACCGGCCCATCGCGCTGGCGGGCGGCGGCACGGGCATGATCGGCGACCCGGGCGGCAAGTCGGAGGAGCGCAACCTCCTCACCGCCGAACAGCTCCAGCACAACCTGCACGCCATCCGCGGCCAACTGGAGCGCTTCATCGACCTGGGCGACAGCAAGGCCCTTCTCCTCGACAACGGCACGTGGCTCTGGGACCTCAGGCTGCTCGACTTCCTGCGGGACATCGGCAAGCACTTCACCGTCAACCAGATGGTGGCCAAGGACTCGGTCAAGTCCCGCTTCGAGGGCCGGGAGCAGGGCATCTCCTACACCGAGTTCAGCTACATGCTCCTCCAGGCCTACGACTTCCTCCAGCTCTTCGACGCTCACGGCTGTCGGCTCCAACTCGGCGGCTCGGACCAGTGGGGCAACATCACCATGGGCGTCGACCTCATCCGCAGGCTCCGCTCCGAGGCCGCGTACGGCCTCACCTCCCCGCTGGTCCTCAAGGCCGACGGGACCAAGTTCGGCAAGAGCGAGGCGGGCACCGTCTGGCTCGACCCCGACAAGACCTCGCCCTACCGCTTCTTCCAGTTCTTCATCAACAGCGAGGATGCGGTGGTGGGCGCCTACCTGCGCTACTTCACCTGGCTGCCCCGGGAGGAGATCGAGGGCCTCGACCGCTCGACGGCCGAGCACCCGGAACGGCGGGAGGCGCAGCGGGCGCTGGCCCGGGCCGTCACCGCGCTGGTGCACGGCGAGGAGGAGGCTCGACGGGCCGAGGCGGCGGCGGGCGCGCTCTTCACCGGCGACCTGGCGGGCCTGGACGAGCGCACCTTGTTGGAGGTGTTCGCCGAGGCCCCGTCGGTCGACGTGCGGCGCGAGCCGGTGTCGCTGGTCGACGCGCTGGTGCTGGCGGGCCTGGCCTCGTCCAAGTCGGACGGGCGGCGGGCGGTGGAGCAGGGCGCGGTGGCGGTCAACGGGGACAAGCA
>DASYMT010000087.1:0-3321 GCA_036008925.1 Acidimicrobiales bacterium
CCCTCACCTGTCGAAGCCGAACCCCCCGATGGACGAGGCTGGTCGGCGCGATGGACCACGAAGACCACGACCTCGACAGGCCGGACACCGCCGGGCCGCTCCTCATGGCGGCCGCGGCCGTCGCCGCCCTGCTGTGGGCCAACTCGCCCTGGTCCGGCGCATACGCCAGCGCGGCCGACCGCCTGCACGACCCGGTCAACCAGGGCCTCATGACCCTGTTCTTCTTCGTGGTCGGGGCCGAGATCAGGCGGGAGATGGCGGGCTGGCGGGACGTGGCCCTCCCGGCCGCCGCGGCTGTCGGGGGCATGGTCGTCCCCGCCCTCCTCTACACCGCCATCGCGGGCGGCCGGGGGTGGGGCATCCCCATGGCGACCGACATCGCCTTCGCCCTGGCCGTGCTGAGCGTCGCCGTCCCGAAGGCCCCGCCCGCCCTGCGGCTGTTCCTGCTCACCCTGGCCGTGGTCGACGACGTGGGCGCCCTGCTCGTGATCGCCCTCTTCTCAGGCGGCCCGGTCCACTGGCTGCCGCTGGCGGGCACGGCCGTCGCGCTGGCCCTCCCGGCCCGCCCGGCCCGCAGGCTCGAACGGGTCTTCACGCCCGTCACCGTCCGCCTCGTGCTGCCCCTGTTCGCCCTCGTCAACGCGGGCGTCGAACTGCACGCCAGAGCCCTCACCGAGCCCGTCGCCATCGCCGTCGTGGTCGGCCTGGTGGTGGGCAAGCCCCTCGGCATCACCGCCGCCGTCTACGGGCTGACCAGGACGGGGCTCGCCTCGCTGCCCCCAGAGCTCACCATGCGACACATCACCACCGTGGGCCTGGCCGCAGGGGTGGGCTTCACCGTGTCGCTGTTCATGGCCCAGCTCGCCTTCGCCGACCCGTCCGTCGCCACGACCGCCGTCCTGGCCGCATCGACCGCCGCCGCCGCGGTCACGGTCGCGTGGGGCCGCGTTTGACCTTTTGTCTCGGCAAAACCTAACTTCGCCCCCGGCGAAAATGGATCTCAACCTGTCGAAGTCCGAGCGCGAGACGCTCAAAGCGATCTATCGCTTGACCGGCCCCCAGAGCGGGGGTGAAGACGCGCATACGGGAGACCTGGCCGACGCCCTCGGCGTGAGCCCCGGCACCGTCACCGCCACCGTCAAACGCCTGGCCGACCGGGGCTTCGCCGACCACCGGCCCTACCGCGGCGTGGTCCTCACCGTCACCGGCCGCATGGCCGCGGTGAGCGCCATCCGCCGCCACCGCATCGTCGAGCGCTTCTTGTCCGACATGCTCGGCTACGCGTGGAACGAGGCCGACCGGTTCGCGGCCAGCTTCGAGCACGAGCTGCCCCAAGAGGTGGAGGACCGCCTGTTCGTGGCCCTCGACCGCCCCGGCACCTGCCCCCACGGCTTCCCCATCCCGGAGCCGGAGACGGGCGAGATCGCCGAGCTGCCCCCGCTGTACGACTTGGAGCCGGGCGACGTGGCCGTGGTCGCCGTCCCCGGCTCGACCGAGGCCGACGTGGTGGCCTTCCTCGACACCCTCGGGCTGCGGCCCGGGGTGCGGGTCGAGGTCCGTGAGAAGCACCCGTTCGACGGGCCCCTCGTCCTCCTGGTGGAGGGCAAGGCCCGAACCGTGGGCGAGAAGGTCGCCCGACAGATCTACGTGCGCAAGGAAGACAGAAAGGAATCGGCATGATGCACCTCCTCGCCAGTGAAGGGGGGTGGCAGGAGTTCACCCTCGGAGGGGCCGAGTGGTTCTGGCTGGTGTTCTCGGCCGCCACCGCCGTGCTGGCCGTCCTCGTCGGCTTCGTCCTGATGCGCGGCGTCCTCGCCGCCGACCAGGGCACCCCGAAGATGATCGAGATCGCCAAGGCCATCCAAGAGGGCGCCCAGGCCTACCTCAAGCGCCAGTTCAAGACCATCGGCATGATCCTCATCCCGCTGGCCGTGGTCGTGTTCTTCACCGCCACCAGGGTCACCAAGCCGGGCGGCGAGACGGCGCTGTCCTTCGGCCAGTCCGGCGTGTTCCGCACGCTGGCCTTCCTGGCCGGGTGCCTGATGTCGGGCCTCACCGGATTCATCGGCATGACGCTGGCCACCCGAGGCAACGTGCGCACGGCCGCCGCGGCCCGCAACGGCTCGCTCCCGGCGGCCCTGAAGGTCGCCTTCCGCACCGGCGGCGTGGCGGGCATGTTCACCGTCGGCCTGGGCCTGTTCGGGGCGACGATCATCATCATGCTGTTCCAGAACACGTCGTCGGCCATCCTCATCGGGTTCGGCTTCGGCGGCTCGCTGCTCGCCCTGTTCCTGCGGGTGGGCGGCGGCATCTTCACCAAGGCGGCCGACGTGGGCGCCGACCTGGTGGGCAAGGTCGAGGCGGGCATCCCCGAGGACGACCCCCGCAACCCGGCCACCATCGCCGACAACGTGGGCGACAACGTGGGCGACTGCGCGGGCATGGCCGCCGACCTGTTCGAGTCGTACGAGGTCACCCTGGTCGCCTCGATCATCCTCGGCGTGGCCGCCTTTCACTCCATCTACCCGGACGACCCCAAGAAGTGGGCGCTGGGCCTGATCTTCCCGCTGATCGCCCGGGCCGTCGGCGTGCTCGCCTCCATCGTCGGCGTGTTCGCGGTGCGGGCCACCGACAAGGACAAGAGCGCCATGGCCCCCATCAACCGGGGCTTCCTCACCGCCGGCGTCCTCACCGTCATCGGCACGCTGCTCGTCGCCCTCTTCTACGTGGGCAACGACCCCGGCACCATCTCCAACGTGGGCTGGCGGGTGTTCGGCGCCGTCGTGGTCGGCTTGGTGCTGGCCCAGGTGGCCAGCCGCCTGACCGAGTACTTCACCTCGACCGAGAACGCCCCTGTGCGCGAGATCGCCGAGGCGGCCCGCACCGGCCCCGCCACCACCGTGCTGTCGGGCATCTCGTCCGGCCTGGAGTCGTCGGTGTGGGCCATCATCGCCATCGCCGGCGCACTGGGCATCGCCATCGGCCTGGGCGCGGGCAACCTCCAGTTCTCGCTCTACCTGGTCGCCCTGACCGGCATGGGCATGCTCGCCACCACCGGCGTGGTCGTGTCCGAGGACACCTTCGGGCCGGTGGCCGACAACGCCGCGGGCATCGCCGAGATGTCCGGCGAGTTCAGCGGCGAGCCCGCCCGGATCATGGTCAGCCTCGACGCGGTGGGCAACACCACCAAGGCCGTCACCAAGGGCTTCGCCATCGGCTCGGCCGTCATCGCGGCCGTGGCCCTGTTCGCCTCCTTCATCGAGACCATCGGCTCCGAGCTGAACATCGGCAAGACCGGCACCGCCCTGTTCCGGGCGGCAG
>DASYMT010000088.1:0-4442 GCA_036008925.1 Acidimicrobiales bacterium
GAACTTCTCGGCCTCGCCCAGCCCCCGACCGCCCGAGACCACCACCGCGGCCTCGTCCAGCTTGGGCCCCGACCGCTCCTCGACGTGGCGCTGCACGATGCGGGCCGCGTTCTTGGGCGAGTCCGCCTCGGGCACGTCGACCGCCTCGACCGCCGCTGCGCCCGCACCGCCCGGCTCGGCCGCGAACGACTTGGGCCGGACGAGGTAGAGGTACGGCGTCGGCCCCGAGAAGGCGGCCTTCACGATGATCGAGCCGCCGAAGATGGCGTGCTCGCTGGTCCCGTCCTCGGACAGGCCGACCACGTTGGACAGCACGCCCACGTCGAGCTTGGCCGACAGCCGGCCTGCGATGTCGCGGGGGTCGTAGCCGGTCGAGAACAACACGGCGTCGGGCTTGTTGCCCGCCTGCATCTGGGCGGCCATAGCCGCGGCGACGGGCACGCCCGGCAGCGCGCCGCCCAGATCGCCGGCCGAGTACACCTTGGAGGCGCCGTACTCGCCCAGGGTCGGCGCGTACGAGTCGACGTCGCCGCCCCAGGCCCACGCCTCCACCGTCGAGCCGATCTCGCGGGCCTTGGCCAGCAGCTCAAGCGCAGCAGAGAGGGGCTTGCCGTCGAACGCCTCGACGACCACCCAGACCTTGTCGAATGCCATGGCTCAGATCACCTTCAGTTGTTCGAGGAACGCAACGATGCGCTCGTGGGCGTCGCCTTCGTCCACCACCACTTCACCGGCCTGCCGCTCCTCGGCCGGGGCCACGGCGGTCACCTGCTGGGCCACGGCCACCTCGACGCCGAGGTCGGTCGCCTTCAACTCCTCCACCGGCTTGCCCTTGGCCGCCATGATCCCCTTGAACGACGGGTACCGGGGCTCGACCACGCCGGCGGTGACGGTGACGACGCAGGGGAGGGGGCACTCCACGTCGTCGGACCCCGCCTCGGTCTGGCGGTTCACCTTGACGGTGGACCCGTCGACCTCGATGTGCTTGGCGAAGGTGACGGACGGCAGGTCCAACAGCTCGGCCACCTGGACCGGCGTGGTGCCGGTGTAGCCGTCGGTGGACTCGGTGGCGGCCAGCACCAGGTCGGCGCCCACCCGCTTCAGGGCGGCGGCGAGGATCTTGGCCGTGGTCAGCGCGTCGGCCCCCTTGAGGGCGTCGTCGCTGACCAGGACGGCCTTGTGGGCGCCCATGGCCAGGGCCGTGCGCAGCCCGCTCACCTCGTTGTTGGGGGCCATGGAGACGAGGGTCACCTCACCGCCCCCGGCCTTGTCGACCAGTTGGAGGGCCATCTCCACGCCATAGGCGTCAGAGTCGTCGAGGATCAGCTTTCCGTCTCGGACGAGGGTGTTGGTGCTGGGATCCAGCTTTCCCGGATTCGCCGGGTCAGGAATCTGCTTCACGCAGACGGCGACATTCATGCTCGCGATTGTTAACGCTGCGCCCCCCGGTGCGCCAAACGCGGTTTGCTAGGTTCGCCCCGAACGACTCCGACCTTCTCTATCCGGGAGGAACCCGAGTGGCCACGCAGGAAGAGGTACGGCTGGTCGTGCCTGCAACGCCGGAGTTCCTGCGCTTGGCGAGGGTCACGGCGACGGGGCTGGCCAGCAGGCTGGGCTTCAGCTACGACGACGTGGAGGACCTGCGGCTCGCCATCGACGAGCTGTGCTTCGCCCTCATCGGCAGCAAGGGCAAGGAGGGCACGGTGACCCTCCGCTACGCCATGCCCGAAGGGGCATTGGAGATCGAGGGCTCGGGCCGCTTCGCAGGCGACCAGGCCGACGCAGCCGCCCCGCCCACCCTGTCAGACCTGTCCAAGCAGATCCTCGGCGCCCTGGTCGACGAGTACCGGGTCTACATGGGGGACGGGGGCCTGCCGTCGTTCCACCTGCGCAAGAAGCGGCCAGGGACGGTCTAAGGGTGAGTTTTGACGCCGGCCAGCGCCAAGAGCTGCGCCGCAAGTTCGCCGAGTTCGCCCAGTCCCGCGACGCGCGCCTGCGCGACGAGCTGATCGAGGCCCACCTGGGCCTGGCCGAGTACCTGGCCCGCCGCTTCGGCAACCGGGGCGAGCCCCTCGACGACCTGGTTCAGGTGGCGTCGGTCGGCCTGCTCAAGGCGGTCGACCGCTTCGACCCAGAGCGGGCCGTGGAGTTCTCGACCTACGCCACCCACACCATCGTGGGCGAGCTCAAGCGCCACTTCCGGGACAAGGGCTGGGCCGTGCGGGCGCCCCGGCGCATGCAGGAGCTGTATCTGCGGCTGGGCAAGATCGTCGGCTCCCTGTCCCAGGAGCTGGGACGCTCGCCCACCATCCAGGAGCTGGCCACCGAGGCCCAGGTCTCCGAGGAAGAGGTGCTGGAAGCCCTCGAAGCGGGCCAGGCCTACCGCTTCGCCTCGCTCGACGCGCCCTCCCCCGGCGACGAGGACGGCGACACCATGGGCGCCCACCTGGGCGAGGAGGACGCCGGGATGGTGGACGCCGAGCACCGCGCGGCGTTGTCGCCCCTCATCTCGCAACTGCCCGCCCGGGAGCAGACGATCCTGCACCTGCGCTTCTTCGAGGGCCTGACCCAGTCGGAGATCGCGGCCCGCCTGGGCATCAGCCAGATGCACGTGTCGCGCCTGTTGGCCCGCAGCCTGGCGCAGCTCCGGTCCGCGGCCGACGAGGGGTGAGGCTCCTCCTCATCGTCAACGCCTCGGCCTCGTCGGTCACGGCGCGGACGCGGGTGGTGATCCAAAAGGCACTGTCGGCCGACCACGAGGTGGCGGTGGCCGAGACCTCGCGGCGGGGGCACGCCACCCGGCTGGCGCAGGGGGCGGCGGCCGAAGGGCGCCACGCGGTGGTCGTGCTGGGCGGCGACGGCACCTTGAACGAGGCGGCCAACGGGCTGGCCGGGTCCACGACTGCCCTTGGGGTCCTGCCCGGCGGGTCGACCAACGTGTTCGCCCGCACCATCGGCATGACCAACGACCCGGTGGAGGCCACCGGCGAGCTGCTGGCCGCCATGGCCCGGGGGTCACGCCGGCGCATCGGCCTCGGGTCGGTGAACGGGCGCTACTTCCTCTTCCACGTGGGCCTGGGGTTCGACGCCGCCGTGGTGGAGCAGGTCGAAAAGCGCGGGGCCCTGAAGCGCTATGCCGGGCACCCCCTGTTCGTGTGGGCCGCGGTCACCACCTGGATGCGCCACTACGACCGGTCCCGGCCCCGCTTCGCCTTGGCCGTGGACGGCGGCCCGGTGGTCGACGACGCCGGCTTCGCCCTGGTCCTCAAGACCAACCCGTACACGTTCCTGGGCAACCGGCCGTTCGACGTGGCGCCCGCCGCGGGCTTTGACACCGGGTTGTCGCTGGTGGTGTTCCGGCGCATCGGCCTCCGCGTGCTGGTGGGCGCGGCGGCGTCGGCCCTGCGGGGCGGGGGCGTGCGGCCCACCCGGCAGATCGTGCGGTGCGACGACGTGCAGGGGGCGGTGACGGTGACCGGCTTCGGGCCGTTCCCGTACCAGGTGGACGGCGACTACCTCGGGGAGGTGTCGCACCTGGCGCTGCGCCACGAGCCCGAGTGCCTCGACCTCATCCTGCCCTGATCCCTCTGGCCCTGACTCCTCTTGGGCACCAAGCACGCGGCGGGGTCAGCGGAGGGCGGCGAGGGCGAGGTCGGGGACGTTGGTGATGACCGAGTCGACGTCGGCCGCGGCCAGCTCCCGGATGCGGTCGGGGTCGTCCACCGTCCAGGTGTGCACGGCGAGGCCCAGGGCGTGGGCCTGCTCGACCAGGCCGGCGGTGACGGCCAGGTGGTGGGGGTGGAGGGCGGCGTGGCCCCCGCGGGCGACGGTTTCGAGGGCTTCGGCCTGGTCGTAGCCGGGGAGGGTGAGCCAGCCGGTGGCCACCGACGGGTCGGCGGCCCGCACCGCGTCGATGGTGGCCAGGCTGAAGGCCGACACGATGGTGCGGCTCTGCAGGCCCCGCTCGACGATGAGGCGGGCCACGTCGGCCGCCACCGCCTCGGTCGGGTCCCACTCAGTCTCGTTTGGCGCGTTTTTTATCTCGACATTGACGAAGAGTCCGTCGCAAGCGGTCAAAGCGACGTCGAGCAGGGGCAGCCAATCCGGGATTTCTGCCACAGCGAGGTTTGAGAGGGCCCGTCCATCGGGCAGCACGGCGTCGTGGTGCACGACCAGTGCACCATCGGCGGTCCGGCGGACGTCGAGCTCGACACCATCCGCACCGAGCTGTGCGGCTGCGACAAACGCCTCGACGGTGTTCTCCCGATGCCGGGCCGAGGCGCCCCGGTGGGCAATGACCGATAGCAACTTTTCGCGGTATCGAAACTTTTGCTTGCAATTGCGAGCAGAGGGTCTTAGCGTACCCCTCACAGCGTTTCCCTCGCCGCCAAGCAGGAATCGCGGCACATGTGAACGAAATCACATGAACGGAAGTCGGCCCC
>DASYMT010000089.1:0-4036 GCA_036008925.1 Acidimicrobiales bacterium
CTTCTACCGCTGAGCGCGGTGGCGCCTGCCGCCCACGCAGGCGACGGCAACAGCGCCGGCAGCAGCGGCCTTGGCGGGTGCACCACCAAGAAGTGCTCCTGACGGCGCTGTTGGTGCGGTCGAGCCTCGCTCGCTAGCCCAGGCGCTCGATGATGGTGGCGTTGGCCAGGCCGCCGCCTTCGCACATCGTCTGGAGGCCGTAGCGGCCGCCAGTGCGCTCCAGCTCGTTGACCAGGGTGGCCAGCAGCTTGGTGCCCGACGCGCCGAGGGGGTGGCCCAGGGCGATGGCGCCGCCGTTGACGTTGACCCGGTCCATGTTGGGGCGGTGCTCCTTCTCCCACGCCAGCACGACCGAGGCGAAGGCCTCGTTGATCTCGACCAGGTCGATGTCGTCCATGGTCAGCTTGGCCCGCTCCAGCACCTTGGTGGTGGCGGGGATGGGGCCGGTGAGCATGGTGACGGGGTCGACACCGGCCAGGGCGAAGGTGTGGAACCGGGCCCGGGGGGTGAGGCCCAGCTCCGCCGCCTTCTCCTCGCTCATGATCAGCGCGGCCGAGGCCCCGTCGGTGATCTGCGAGGAGTTGCCCGCGGTGACCTTGCCGTCCGGCTTGAAGGCGGGCTTGAGGTTGGCGAGCGTCTCGGCCGTGGTGCCCGGGCGGATGCCCTCGTCGGCGGTGACCAGCTCGTCGCTCTCGATGATGTTGCCGGTCTCGCGGTCGAGGCGGCGCTCCCGCACGGGGACGATCTCCCGCTCGAAGCGGCCCTCGGCCGTGGCCCGCTGGGCGAAGTCCTGGCTGCGGGCGCCGTAGGCGTCGAGGTCCTCGCGGGACAGGCCCCACTTGTCGGCGATGAGCTCGGCCGAGATGCCCTGGGGCACCAGGCCGCCCACCGAGGCGTAGCGCTCCATGACCTTGGGGCCGAAGGGCAGCGAGCCCGGGGTGATCGACGCGCCCATCGGCGTGGTCGTCATCACCTCGACGCCCGCGGCCACCACGATGTCGTAGGCCCCGGCGATCACGCCCTGGGCCGCGAAGTGGGCCGACTGCTGCGAGCTGCCGCACTGGCGGTCGACGGTGGTGGCGGGCACCGACTCGGGGAACCCGGCGGCCAGCACCGCGTTGCGCCCGATGTTGAGGCCCTGGTTCCCCACCTGCATGACGCACCCCATGATCACGTCCTCGATGAGGGCGGGGTCGAGGTTGTTGCGCTCGGCCAGGGCCTTGAGGACCTCGCCTGCCAGGTCGGACGGATGCCAGCCCGACAGCTTCCCGTTGCGCTTGCCGCCTGCGGTGCGGACGGCGTCGATGATCACGGCGTTCGGCATGCTGCTCCCTTGTAAGAACTAGACCGGTCGGTCAAGTCTGCTCCGTGGCCAGCAACACGGTCAACCGGCGCTCGCTTCCCACTGGCGCCAATTAGCGTCCCACGGCGATATGAAGAACATGGACCGATGGCTGGGCGACGGGGGCATGGCGATCATCGGGGCCATCGGCGGGCGCTTCGAGTCGTACGGCGAGGGCTGGGTCGACGGGGCCTGGGAGCCCACCGAGCTGGCCTGCAACCCGCACGGCATCGTCCAGGCCGGGGTCCACTCGGTGATCCTCGACGCGGCCATGAACTTCGCCCTCAACGCGGGCCTCGACGGCAAGGACCGCACCCGGGCCACTCTGGAGCTGAAGGCCGAGACCATGCTCCCGGCCTCGGCGGGCGCCGCGTACGCGGTGCGGGGCGAGGTGGTGCGCATGGCCAAGCAGGTGGCGTTCGCCGAGGCCACCGTGCGCAGCGGCGACGGCAAGCTGGTCAGCCGCTCGACCGGCACGTTCCTCCTGCACCGCGAGCCGCCGCCTGCCCCGACGCCCTGACGCGACTGGAGGACATAGCCCGCGGAAACCGCGGGTTATGTCCTCCAGACAACTGCGGTGCGGGACTACTTGGGCTGCGAGGTGGTGCGCAGGTAG
Source organism: Acidimicrobiales bacterium (assembly GCA_036008925.1). GTDB lineage: Bacteria > Actinomycetota > Acidimicrobiia > Acidimicrobiales > JAUTXP01 > DASYMT01. The sequence continues at coordinate 1,959 of DASYMT010000089.1, forward strand.
GGCTTCACCGTCTTGTAGCCGGGGAAGCGCTTGGCCGCGTCCTCGTCGGACACCGCCCCGGTGATGATCACGTCGTCGCCCTGCTTCCAGTCAGATGGCGTGGCCACCTGGTGCTTGGCCGTGAGCTGGAGCGAGTCGAGGACCCGGAGGATCTCGTCGAAGTTCCGGCCCGTCGCCGCCGGGTAGGTGAGGGTGAGCTTGACCTTCTTGTCGGGGCCGATGACGAACACCGAGCGCACGGTGAGGGTGTCGTTGGCGTTCGGGTGGATCATCCCGTAGAGGTCGGCCACCGTGCGGTCGGGGTCGCCGATGACCGGGTAGTTGAGCTTGTTGCCAGTCACGTCCTCGATGTCCTGGGCCCACTGGTGGTGAGAGTCCACCGGGTCCACGCTGACGGCGATGACCTTCGTGTTGCGCTTGTCGAACTCCGGCTTGAGTCGGGCCACGGAGCCCAGCTCGGTGGTGCAGACCGGGGTGAAGTCCTTGGGGTGCGAGAACAGGATCCCCCAGTCGTCGCCCAGGTACTCGTAGAGGTTGATCTTGCCCTCGGTGGTCTCAGCCGTGAAGTCCGGTGCGTCGTCGCCCAGTTGCAGGCCCATTGGGTCCTCCGTGTCTCGTCGGTCTCGTCTACGCCGGGAACAATAACCGACCTGCGGGGTCGGGAATTCCGCTGCTTGAATATCCAGGTCAGATCGAGGGGGAAGAGCATGGCGACGTACACCAAGGACGACATCGACCGGATGGTGGCGGGGCAGACGATCCCGACCATGTTCTTGAAGACGGTCGAGGCCCACCCTGAACAGGTCGCCCTCCGCTGGAAGAACGCCGACGACTCGTGGGGCGAGCTGACCTACGCCGATTACTGCGAGCGGGCCGCCCGCATCGCCGCCGCCCTCAAGGAGCAGGGCGTGCAGCCGGGCGACCGGGTGGTGCTGATGATGCGCAACCGCCCCGAGTTCCACATCGCCGACATGGCCGCCGTCTTCGCGGGCGCCACCCCCATCTCCGTGTACAACTCGTCCTCCCCCGAGCAGGTGCAGTACCTGGTCTCCCACTGCGAGGCCAAGGTCGCCATCGTGGAGGACAGCGGGTTCCTGGAGCGGTTCATGAAGGTGCGCTCCGAGCTGCCCGACCTCAAGACCATCGCCGTCATCGAGGACGTGGAAGGCGAGAGCGAGGTCCTCCGCTGGGCCGACCTCCTCCAGCACGAGCCCATCAGCAAGGCCGAGGCCGGCGCGGCGGTCAAGCCCGACGACATGGCCACGGTCATCTACACCTCGGGCACCACCGGGCCGCCCAAGGGCGTCATGCTCACCCACTACAACCTGGTGTGGACGGCCCAGAGCCTGCGGCTGTGCTTCGAGCGGGAGGACGTGTTCGGCCTGCGGGTGGTGTCGTACCTGCCCATGGCCCACATCGCCGAGCGCATGACCAGCCACTACCAGGGCGCCATCTTCGGCTACGAGATCACCACCTGTCCCGAGGCCTCCCAGATCGCCGCCTATCTCCGCGAGGTCCAGCCCCAGATCGCCTTCGGCGTGCCTCGGGTGTGGGAGAAGATCCATGCCGGAGTGAGCGTGGCGCTGTCGGCCGACCCCGACCGCAAGCAGAAGTTCGACGAGGCCGTGGCCGCCGCCACCCCTATCGTGCAAAAGCGCACGGCGGGCGAGCAGCTCACCGACGAGGAGCAGCAGACGTGGGACTTCCTCGACGCGGTGGCGTTCAAGCCCGCCCGTGAGCTGATCGGGCTCGACTCGCTCGAGTTCTGCATCACCGGCGCCGCCCCCATCCCGGCCGAGTTGATCGAGTGGTACCGGGCCATCGGCGTCCCCTTCTCCGAGATCTACGGCATGTCCGAGGACTCGGGCCCGCTCACGTGGGAGCCCTACCGGGTGAAGATCGGCACCGTGGGCAAGGCCCTCCCCGGCGTGGAGGTCAAGCTGGCCGAGGACGGCGAGGTGCTGGGCAAGGGCGGCAACGTGTTCACCGGCTATCTCAAGGACCCGGAGAAGACGGCCGAGGCCCTCGATGCCGACGGCTGGCTGCACACCGGCGACATCGGCGTGTTCGACGACGAC
>DASYMT010000090.1:0-6751 GCA_036008925.1 Acidimicrobiales bacterium
TGGCCTCGGCCTACCAGTTCGTGATCCAGACGTCGGGGCCGGTGCGCCTCACCCACGAGGGCTGGTTCCAGCTCTGGCGCATCCGCAAGGAGCTGCTCGACCTGAAGAACAGCGGCCTCAGCCCGCCCGAGATGCAGGCCCGCATCGACTTCCTGGCCAAGCAGGCCTACCAGGTGGTGTCCACCTCGCTGGTCCCGGCCGACAAGAACCAGAACGACGCCCAGCGGGACCACCAGGACGAGGCCACCACCACGACCTCCTCGGCCGTCGAGCGCTCGACCTCCACGTCGACGTCCACCACCAGCCCGTCGACCAGCAGCACGTCCACGTCCACCTCGACGACCTCCACCTCCACGCCATGAGACGACTCACGCCTGCCCTCATTGCCTTGGCCGCGTTGGCCGCGTTGGCCGGCTCGGGCTGCGGCCGCGGCCAGCAGCAGGCGTTGGCCGACGTGCAGTCCGGACTGGGCGCCATTAAGAAGGGCGACCTGGCCCTGCGGTTGACCGGCGGGGCAGGGGAGGAGGGCGGCCAGGACAAGGACGTGGGCTTCGAGATGAAGGGGCCGTTCGACCTGTCGGGCCCGCCCGGCTCGCTGCCCGTGGCCCGCCTCACCCTCACCCGCCTGCTGGGCGCGACCACCCGGTCGGTGCAGTTCGACTCGGACGGTCAGAAGGCCACGGTGCAGGCCGACGGCCGCACGGTGGAGCTCACCCCTGAGCAGGCCGCGTCGCTGCGGCTGACCAAGGCCAAGAAGGCCAACGTGGCCGGGCTGCACCTCGAAGGGTGGGCGGTGGGCACGCCGACGCAGCGTCGGGACGGAGACGCCGAGCGCTTCGAGGCCGATGTCGACCCGGTGCGGGTGCTCAACGACGTGTTCGGCCTGGCCGGCCAGTTCGGGGCGGGCATGGGCCCCATCGCCGACCAGGACGCCGACCGGTTGCGGGAGGCGGTGCGGTCCTCGCACATGACCGCGGCGGTGGGCGCGTCCGACAACCTGCTGCGCGACCTGGACGTGGAGATCGTCTTCAGCGCGGCGGACGAGGCCCGGCGGCTGCTCGGCGCGCTGGGGGCGGCCCGGCTCCACCTCTCGGTGCGCATCGACAACCCGAGCCGCTGACGCGGACGGCCGCCCGCCGGACCGGCTACTCCGGCTCGATGAAGATGCACTCGCCCGGGCAGTCGTCCGCGGCGTGGATGACCTTGGCCTCCCGGCCGAACGGCACGGTGGCCAGGCCCGCGGCCTGCCCGGGGTCGTTGTGCACCAGGTCGCCGTCCTTCACGTAGGCGATCCCGTCCTCCAACAGGGTGAAGGCCTCAGGGCAGTGGTCCACGCACAGGCCGTCGCCCGTGCACAGGTCCTGGTCGATCCACACCCGCATAGCGGGCCACGGTACCGGCGGCCGCGCCTTACTTGCAGCGGGCGCCTAGCTGCAGCCCAGCGCGGTGCGGCAGCAGCGGTTGACGAAGCGGGCCAGCCGGAAGATGCGGGCCTCGCGCATGAGGGTGGCCCGATGGTCGGCGGCCAAAGCGGCGGCAACGGTGTACGGCATCAGCAGCACCTCCCTTCCGAAGGGGCGGGGGCGACGGCGACGGCCTCGGGCTGGTCCACGGGCTCGGGCACGTCGGCCAGCACGGTGTAGACCTCCCACGGCGCACCGTCGGGGTCCTTGACCCAGACCTTGTCCATCACTGCGTAGCAACAGGTGGTGTTGTCCTCCACCGCGGTCTTCAGGCCCTGGTCGGCCAGCCGGGTGGTGGCGGCCCGCACGTGCTCGGGCGACTCGACCTCGACGCCGAGGTGGTTCAGCGTCCCGCCCTCCTCCGCGCACTCCATGAGCACGAGCTTGAGGGGCGGGTCGGCCACTGCGAAGTTGGCGTAGCCGGGCCTGCGCTTGGCGGGCTCGGCGCCGAACAGGCGGCTGTAGAAGTCGACGGCGGCGTCGAGGTCCTTCACGTTCAGGGCAAGCTGCACTCGGCTCATTGGTCTCTCCCGATTGGTCGCTTCGATGTATCGATGACTGTCTATATCTTGCCCAACGCATCGATGTCTGTCAATATGTCTTTCGTGGAAGTCAAGGTCATCACCGCCTGCTGCGACCCCGTGCTCGACTCGCCCCTGGCCGAGGCCGAGGCCGACGACCTGGCCGCCGCCTTCAAGGTGCTGGCCGACCCGGTGCGGCTGCGGCTGCTTTCCATGATCGCCAGCGCGTCGACGGGGGAGGCCTGCGTGTGCGACCTGGTCGAGCCCCTGGGCCGGTCGCAGCCCACCATCAGCCACCACCTCTCCGTGCTGGTCGACGCAGGCCTGGTCGAGCGGGAGAAGCGGGGCCGATGGGCCTGGTACAAGGCGGTCCCCGGCCGACTGGCCGTGCTGCGCGACGCCCTGCGGGGCTAGCCGCTCGGCGGCTCGGCGCGGCCCCGAAAAGCGTGGTTACATGCGGGGACACAAACACATAGGGGGGTTCCGATATGCGACTGCGAATGTTTGCCGTCGGGACAGCGGTGGCCGCCGTCGTGCTGTTGACGGCGGCCGCGCCTGCGGGCGCCACGGCATCGAACACGTCCCGCTCGGCCAGCGCCTTCTGGGTGCTCAACGACGCATGGAACAGCCATGTGAGCCTGCAGGGCAGCGAGCCCGCGTCGGGCGGCAACGGATCGCTGTTCCTGTTCGTGACCCAGAGCAAGTGCGACACGAACACCGACGAGATGGTGTTCAGGAGCTGGGTGGCCCAGGGCCCGCTGCGGCCCAACGAGTTCCACGTGCTGCCCAACCTCAAGGCCGCGGGCATGAACGCCACCAAGCCGGTGAGCGGGTCCGAGCAGCGCTCGCCCAACTGCGCCAGCCCCGGGAACCCGACCAGCTTCACCAGCCTGGGCACGTCGAACGTGACCATCCAGGTCGGGTGGCAGGGCGTCGGCCCCGTCTACACCGTGCAGCCCGGCGTCACCGGGCGGGCCGCGGTGGCCGACGGGCGCATCACCGGGTCGCAGTTGGACCTGGGCCGCCTGGGCCCGTCGCAGACGGCCGAGCTGCGCAGCACCACCGTCTAGTAGGCCCGGGGACCACAGGGAGTACAGGGCCGCGGTCGCTAGGATCGCGCCCCCGTGGACGCCACCGAGCAGCCCGACGAGCCCACGCCCGACATCGACGCGCTGGTCGACCGGCTGCGGGCCAAGGTGGACGAGCGCCGGCAGGCGGGCATCTATCCGCCCGAGCTCGAAGAGGAGATGGCGGCCCACTTCCGCCGCATCACCAGCCACCGCATCCTGCCCAACCTGGACGACCTCCAAGAGGCGCTGGGCGACCTCCAGCGCAGGCTCGACTTCCGGCCCGAGCGCACGCCGATCGAGTCCCGGCTGCCCGCGGGAGCGGCCATGCACAAGACGCTGGCCAAGCTCCAGGCCCGTCAGATCGCCGGGGCCTTGGAGCAGGTGCGGGACTTCGGCGAGGGCGTGCTGCAACTGCTGACGCTCATCACCGCGGCAATCGAGAACCCTAACTCGCACGTGCACACCGACCTGGTGGGCCAGATGGACGCCACCGTCGAGCGGGTGAGCGGGTACGAGCGGGCGCCCGCGTCGTCGGCCGAGGCGGTGTCGGACCTGCGCAGGCGGGTGGAGGAGCTGGAGGCGTTGGAGCGGGGCCGCCGGTTCGAGCCCTGGTTCGGGAACCGGGCCTTCGCCGACGAGTTCCGGGGCAGCCGGGACGAGCTGCTGGAGCGCTACGCCGACTTGGCCGACCACTTCCTGGAGCGGGCCCCCGTGCTCGACATCGGATGCGGGCGGGGCGAGTTCCTGCAACTGCTGGCCGACCGCGCTATCGAGGCCCGGGGCGTGGAGCTCGACCCCGACCTGGTCGACGAGTGCGTGCGCCGGGGCTTCAAGGCGGAGACGGGCGACGGCCTCGAGGTGCTGAAGTCGGTGCCGGACGGGTCGCTCGGGGGCATCGTGCTGTCGCAGGTGATCGAGCACCTCACCCCCCAGCAGGTGGTCGACCTGGCCGTCATCGCCCGGGACAAGCTGCGGCCGGGCGGGCTGGTCATGTGCGACACGCCCAATCCCCAGTCGCTGTATGTGTACGCGCATTCGTTCTTCCTCGACCCGACCCACTCGCAGCCCGTGCACCCGGCCTATCTCACCTTCGTGTTCAAAGAGGCCGGGTTCGCGGTGCAGATCGACTGGCGGTCGCCGCCGCCCGAGGGGGACGTGCTGCGGCCGGGCGAGGGGGCCGACGACCCGAACGTGAGCAGGCTCAACCAGCTCCTGTTCGCGCCGCAGGAGTACGCGCTGCTGGCCTACCGCGGGTAGAGGATGGAGATCCATCAGGTCGTGGTGGGCGCAGGCCCGGGCGACGCCATCACCAACGCGGCGCTCGACCTGCGCGACATCCTCCGCCAGGCCTGCCCGTCCGAGGTCTACGCCCGCTTCTACGACCAGCGCCTGCACGGCGACGTGCTGCCGCTCAAGGACTTCGCCCGCCGGCCTGCGGCCCATCCGGAGGAGAACATCATCCTCTTCCACGCGTCGATCGGGGAGCCCGAGGTCTTCAACTTCCTCCAGGAGCGGCCCGAGCGCATCGTGGTGTTCCACCACAACATCTCGCCCGCCGCCCCCTTCGTGCCCTACGACCCCGCCTTCGCCGGACGGTTGGACGGCGGGCGGCGGGAGCTGGCCGCGCTGTCGAGGCGGGCGGTGATGGCGCTGGCCGCGTCGGAGTTCAACGCCGAGGACCTGCGCTCGCTGGGCTACCGCAACGTGCGGGTGTCGCCGCTGCTGCTGGACGTCGACCGGCTCCAGGCCTTGGAGCCCAATGCCTTGACGGTGAACCACTTCGAGCAGATGGTGAAGGGCCCCGTCGTGCTGTTCGTGGGCCAACTGCTGCCCCACAAACGGCCGGACTTCCTGCTCCAGGCGTACCACGCGCTAACCACGTACCTCGACCCCGAGGCCCACCTCATCCTGGTGGGGTCGCCCCGGCTGCCCCGGTACACGGCCGCGCTGGAGCTGCTGGTGCGGGAGCTGCACCTGCCCCGGGCGTGGATCACCGGGCGGGTGGGCGACGACGAGCTGGTCGCCTTCTACCGGCGGGCCGACCTGTTCGTGACGGCCAGCGAGCACGAGGGGTTCTGCGCCCCGCTGCTGGAGGCCATGGCGTTCGACGTGCCCGTGCTGGCCCGCTCGTTCGCGGCGATCCCCGAGACGGTGCAGGACGCGGCGCTGCTGCTGGCCCCCGACGACGGCCCGCTGGTGATGGCAGAGGCCATGCGCCTGGCGCTGGAGGACGACGCCCTGCGGGCCGGGCTGGTGCGGCGGGGCCGGCGTCGGTTGGCCCACTTCGCCCCCGATGCGGCCCGCGCCGCGCTGGTGTCGCACCTCATGGAGCTGGTCTAGATGCGGCTGCTCTTCGTGGTGCAGCGCTATGGGCTCGAGGTGGCGGGCGGGGCCGAGCGGGCCGCGCGCGACGTGGCCGAGCGCATGGTCGGGCGCGGCCACCACGTCGAGGTGGTCACGTCGTGCGCGCTGAACTACGTGGACTGGGCCAACCACTACCCGGCGGGGTCGAGCGAGCTGAACGGCGTGCTGGTGCACCGGCTGTCGGTGCCCGATCCGAGGGACGACCGGCTGTTCGGGCCGTTGAACGCCCGGGTGGTGCACGGGGACCCGCCGCTCCCGCTCTACATCCAGGAGGCCTGGATGCGGGCCCAGGGTCCGTACCTGCCCGACCTGCCGGGGTGGTTGTGGGAGCGGGCGCAGGGGTTCGACGCCGTGCTGTTCTTCACGTACCTCTACTGGCCGATCTACGCCGGGCTGCCCGCGGTGGCGGGCCGAGTGCCCACGGTCCTCATGCCGTTCGCCCACGACGAGCCGTACCTGAAGCTGCCCCTGTTCGACACCATGTTCCGACTGCCCGACGCGCTGGGGTTCCTCACCGAGGAGGAGCAGGCGCTGGTGCAGCGGCGCTTCCGGCTGGCGCGGCCCACGGCGGTGACCGGGCTGGGGGTCGACCCGGCGCCCGCGGCCGCGTCGGTGGCGTCGGTGCGCTCGGCGCTGGGCCTTGGCGACCGGCCGTATCTACTGGCGCTGGGGCGGGTCGACCCGGCCAAGGGGCTGCACGAGCTGTTCGACTTCTTTGCCGCTTATAAGGCCCGGCGGCCATCGGACCTGGCCCTGGTGGTGATGGGCGACCCGGTGCGGCCGCTGCCCGAGCACCCCGACGTGTTCCCCACCGGGTACGTGGACGAGGACGTGAAGCACGGGGCGCTGGCCGGGTCTGTGGCCCTGGTGCACCCGTCGTACTTCGAGAGCTTCAGCATCGTGCTCACCGAGGCGTGGGCCCAGGGCCGGCCCGCGCTGGTGCAGGGGCACTGCGAGGTGCTGGAGGGCCAGGCCCGCCGCAGCGGGGGGGCGGTGCCGTACTACGACTACGCGGGGTTCGAGGCGTCGGTGGACCTGTTGTCGTCGGACCCCGAACTGGCCTCCGCGTTGGGGCGCGCGGGCCGGCGGTACCTGGAGCAGCGGTACCGGTGGGACGCGGTGATCGACCGGTTCGAGCGCCTGCTCCGGCTCGTCGTCCCCGATGCCACCCTCACCTTCCGCTAACCCCGCCCGCCCTCTGGCCCTCCCGCCCCGCCCGCCCGTCCCCCGCCCGCCCCTCGTGCCCCTCGTGCCCCCGCCCTCCCGCCCCTCCAACCCCGCGTTATGGAAGTTTGCAACCGTTGAGGTGAAATCCGACCATTTCTGGTCGGAT
>DASYMT010000091.1:0-5911 GCA_036008925.1 Acidimicrobiales bacterium
GACGATCAGTTGCTCACGCACAGGCACATCGATGTGCTCGCGGAGCGGAACGTCCCGGACGGTGACCTCGTAGCCCTCGGCGCCCGTCTCCAGCCACGGCGGGACCTGCCGGTCGATGGTGTCGACATTGTGGCGGATGACGATCAGGGTGCGGGACTTGTCGCGCAGTGCGACCACGTCGCCCTTGCGCGCCCGGAAGCTGGGGATGGTGACCCGGCGGCCGTTGACGTTGACATGGCCGTGGCGCACGAACTGGCGGGCCTGGGCCCGGCTCGACGCCCACCCGGCCCGGTAGACCAGGTTGTCGAGGCGCAGCTCCAGCATCCGGAGCAGGTTCTCGCCGGTGATGCCCTGCTGGCGGTTGGCCTCGTCGTACATGTTGGCGAACTGCTTCTCGAGCACGCCGTAGATGCGGCGGGCCTTCTGCTTCTCACGAAGCTGGGCCAGGTACTCGGAGCCTTGGCGCATGCGGTCGCGGCCGTGCTCGCCAGGGGGGTACGGGCGGCGCTCGATCGGGCACTTCATCGAGTCGCACTTGGGGCCCTTGAGGAAGAGCTTCATCTTCTCCCGGCGGCACAGACGGCAGACCGGGCCGGTGTATCGAGCCATGCTTAAACGCGCCTTCTCTTCTTGGGCCGGCAGCCGTTGTGGGGGATGGGGGTGACGTCTTTGATGCCGGCCACTTCGATCCCGGTGTTCTGGAGCGAGCGGATGGCGGTCTCGCGGCCCGAGCCCGGGCCCTTCACGAGGACGTCGACCTTGCGCACGCCGTGCTCCATGGCCCGCCGGGCGCACGCCTCGGCCGCCAACTGGGCGGCGAACGGCGTGGACTTGCGGGAGCCCTTGAAGCCGACGTTGCCGGCCGAGGCCCACGCCAAGACGTTGCCCTCGAGGTCGGAGATGGAGACGATGGTGTTGTTGAACGAGCTCTTGATGTGCGCCACCCCGAAGGTGACGTTCTTGCGCTCGCGGCGACGGGGGCGGCGACCGCCCGGCTTCGGCTTGGCCATTTACTTGCGAACCTTCTTCTTCCCGGCGACGGTCTTCTTGGGGCCCTTGCGGGTGCGGGCGTTGGTATGGGTGCGCTGGCCCCGGACGGGCAGGCCGCGACGGTGGCGGATGCCCTGGTAGGAGCCGATCTCCATCTTGCGCTTGATGTCCTGCTGGATGTCCCGGCGCAGGTCGCCTTCGACCTTGAGGTTGGCGTCGATCCAGTTGCGGAGACGGGCCACCTCCTCGTCGGTGAGGTCCCGAACCCGGGTGTTCATGTCGATCCCGGTGGCCGAGCAGACCTGCTGCGAGGTCGTGCGGCCGATGCCGAAGATGTAGGTGAGGCTGATCTCCAGCCGCTTCTCGCGGGGGATGTCAACGCCTGAGATACGGGCCACAGACCTCTCCTAACCCTGCCGCTGCTTATGCCGCTTGCTGGCCGTGCAGATGACCATCACCGTTCCGTGGCGGCGGATCACCTTGCACTTCTCACACATCGGCTTGACGCTCGGTCGAACCTTCATCCCGTCTTTCCTGACTACTTGTAGCGATAGGTGATCCGACCCCGGTTGAGGTCGTACGGCGTGATCTCCACCTGGACGCGGTCGCCGGGCAGGATGCGGATGCGGTGCATGCGCATCTTCCCGGAGCTGTGGGCCAGCACCTGATGGCCGTTTTCGAGCTCGACCTTGAACATCGCATTGGGAAGGGGCTCGACGACCGTCCCCTCCAGCACGATGGCGTCTTCTTTGGGCTTGGGCAGGTGGATCTCCTCAAAAGCTTTGTTCCGGCAAAATGGCCCCGGTGGAATGGCGCCAGAGGCGCGCAGGACCAACCGTCAATGTTAGCAACTCAAGGGACAGTAAGCACTTCCGGGCCCTCGTCGGTGATGGCGATGGTGTGCTCCACGTGAGCCGACAGGCTGCCGTCGGCCGTCACCACGCTCCACTGGTCCTCCAGGGTGCGGGTGGCCGGGCTCCCGACGTTCACCATCGGCTCCACCGCGAACACCATGCCGGGCCGCAGCTTCGGCCCCCGGCCGGGCGGGCCGTAGTTCGGGACCTGGGGCTCTTCGTGCATGGCCAGGCCGATGGCGTGGCCCACGTACTCCCGCACCACCGAGTAGCCCGCGGCCTCGGCCACCTGCTGCACGGCGTGGCCGATGTCCGACAGGCGGTTGCCGTCCACCATCTGGGCGATGGCCGCCCGCAGCGACTCCTCGGTCACCTCGATCAGCTTCAGGGCCTCGGGGTCGACGTCGCCGATGGGCATGGTGAACGCGGCGTCGGCGTGCCAGCCCTCGATGATGGCCCCGCAGTCGATGGACAGGATGTCGCCGTCCTTGAGCGTGTACGGCCCGGGGATGCCGTGGACGATCATGTCGTTGGGCGAGGTGCAGATCACCGCTGGGAAGCCGTGGTAGTTGAGGAAGTTGGAGCGGGCGCCCCGGCGGTCGAGCACGTCCCGGGCCACCTTGTCCAGGTCGAGCGTGGTGGCGCCGGGCCGGGCCGCGGCGCGGGTCTTCTCGTGCATCTCCGCCACCACCCGGCCGGCCTTGCGCATCTTGGCGATCTCGTGCCTGCTGCGTCGCATCCTGCTCACCTCCCTCGGAGCGGGCCCAGCCCGTGGCCGTGGTCCCGCCGCCGGTCGATGGCCCGGACCAGCCGGGCGGTGACGTCGTCCGGCGTGCCCATGCCGTCGATGGACACAAGCTTGTCGCGCTCCAGGTACCAACTGATCAACGGCTCGGTCTGCTCCTCGTAGAGGACCAGCCTGCGCTTGATGGCGTCCTCGGTGTCGTCCTCCCGCTGGACGACCTCGCCGCCGCACACGTCGCACGTCCAGTCGTACTTGGGCGGGCTGACGGTGGCGTAGTTGGTGCCGCAGGTCGAGCACACCCGGCGGCTGGCCAGGCGCTGGAGGACGATCTCCCTGGGCACCTCGATGTCGATGGCCAGGTCCACGTCGTGCTCGCCCAGGATGGCCGACAGCTTCTCGGCCTGGTTGCTGGTGCGGGGGAAGCCGTCGAGGATGAAGCCCCGGTTCTTGGTGTCGTCCTGGTCCAGGCGCTCGAGGACCACGCCCACCACGACGTCGTCGGGGATCAGCTCGCCCGCGTCCATGAACTCCTTGGCCCGCATCCCGAACTCGGTGCCCATGCGCACCGCAGCCCGGAACATGTCGCCGGTGGAGATATGGGGCACCACATAGTGACGGGCGAGGCGCACGCACTGAGTGCCCTTTCCCGCACCCTGTTTGCCCAGGATGACGAGCCGAACGCCGGGAACCACGATTACTTCAGGAAGCCCTCGTAGTTCCGCATCATGAGCTGGCTGTCGATCTGCTTCATCGTCTCCAGCGCCACGCCCACCGCGATCAGCAGGGTGGTGCCCGCGAACGGGTAGTTGGAGATGTGCCACCAGGCCAGGGCCAGGGACGGCAGCAGGGCGACGAAGGCCAAGAAGGTGGCCCCCGGCAACGTGATGCGGTTGAGGATCCCCTGGAGGTGGCGAACGGTGGGGCCGCCGGGGCGGATGCCGGGGATGTAGCCGCCCTGCTTGCGGATCACGTCGGCCTGCTGCACCGGGTCGAAGGCGATCGCCGTGTAGAAGTAGGCGAACACGATGATCAAGAACCCGTACATGGCGATGTAGGTCAGGCTGGTGGGCGAGACCAGGTTGTTGTTGATGAAAGCCTGCACGCCCGTCCACGGGATCACGTTCGACAACAGGACCGGGAAGTACAGGACCGAGCTGGCGAAGATGATCGGGATGACGCCCGACTGGTTGACCTTCAGCGGGATGTAGGTGGACTGGCCGCCGTACATGCGGCGCCCCACCACCCGTTTGGCGAACTGGACGGGGATCCGGCGTTGTCCCTGCTCGATGAACACGATGGCCACCAGCAGGGCCAGGGTCAGGGCGATGATGATGCCGAACTTGAAGTTGCCGCCCTCGGCCCGCACCGCGGCGCCGCCCGCAGGCATGCCCGCCACCACGTTGGCGAAGATCAGGATCGACATGCCCTGCCCGATCCCCCGCTGGGTGATGAGCTCGCCCAGCCACATGACGAACACGGTCCCGGCCGTCATCGACAGCACGACCAGCAGCACCCGGGGGACGGTGAACTCGGGGATCAGGTCGATGTCGCCGCTGATGCCCAGGCCCCGGCCGCCCCGGTGGAACACGAAGGCCAGGCCCGTCGACTGCATGAGGGCGAGGGCCAGCGTGAGGTAGCGGGTGGCCTGGGTGATCTTGCGCTGGCCGACCGCGCCCTCGTCCCGCCACTGCTCGAGCTTGGGGATGACCACGCCGAGGAGCTGCACGATGATCGACGCGGTGATGTAGGGCATGATGCCGAGCCCGAACACGGCGAAGCGGGTGAGCGCGCCGCCCGAGAACAGGTTGAGGAAGCCGAGGACGCCGCCCGCCTTGGCCGAGTCCTCCAGCCGCTGCACGGCGTCCCACGAGATCCCGGGCACGGGCACGTGGGAGCCCACCCGGTAGAGGGCGATGATCAGCAGGGTGAAGAAGATCTTCTTGCGAAGATCCGGAACCCTGAACATGTTCGTCAAGCTGCGGAACATCTCCGCTCCTGTCGCTCCGGGCTTTAACGGCTAGCGGTTGGTGTGCTGATTCCCCTTGGCGGGCGGGCGCCCGTTCCCGAAGGGCGGGGGAAGGACTTCCACGCTACCGCCTGCCGCAGTGATGGCCTGCTCGGCGCTCTTGGAGAAGGCGTGGGCCTTGACGCTGACCTTGCGGGTCAGCTCGCCCCGGCCCAGGACCTTCACCAGGCCGTGCTTGTGGACCAGGCCCTTGGCCCGCAGGGTCTCGGGGTTGACCTCACTGCCCTCGAAGCCCTCCAGGGTGTCGAGGTTGACCACGACGTACTCCACCCGGAACGGGTTCTTGAACCCCTTGAGCTTGGGGATGCGCTGCATCAAGGGGAGCTGGCCGCCCTCGAAGCCGGGCTTGATGTTGTTGCGGGCGCCCTGGCCCTTGGTGCCCCGGCCTGCCGTCTTGCCGCCCTTGCCCCCGATGCCGCGTCCGACCCGCTTGCGGCTGCGGTTCGAGCCCGGCGCGGGCTTCAGATCGTGGACCTTCACTTGACTTCCTCCACGGTGATGAGGTGCGGGACCCGGGCGATCATGCCCCGGATCTCCGGGCGGTCGGGCAGCGTGTTCGACTTGCCGATGCGGCCCAGGCCCAGCGCCCGCAGCGTGCCCCGGTGCTTGGGCTTGGTGCCGATGCCCGACTTCACCTGGGTGACCTTGAGGTCGGCCATGGCTATGCCACCTCGGTCGGGGCGTGGACGCCGCGCTTGCGGTCGTTGTAGGCCTTGAGGAGCCACTTGGGGGCCACCTCTTCGGGCGACTTGCCCCGCAGCCTGGCGATGTCGTCCGGCCGCTTCAGGCCCTTGAGCCCCGAGATGGTGGCGTGGGCCACGTTGATGGCGTTGTCCGACCCGAGCGACTTGGCCAGCACGTCGTGGATGCCCGCCATCTCCAGGATGGCCCGGGCCGCCCCGCCCGCGATGACCCCGGTGCCGGGGGCGGCGGGGCGCAGCAGCACCCGGCCCGCACCGGCCTCGCCCAGGATGGCGTGGGTGATGGTGGCGCCCGCCAGCGGCACGTCGAAGAGGTTCTTCTTGGCCTCCTCGATGCCCTTCTGCACGGCCAGCCCGGCCTCCTTGGCCTTGCCGTAGCCCAGGCCGACCTTGCCGTTGCCGTCACCGATCACCATGAGCGCGGTGAAGGAGAACCGGCGGCCGCCCTTGACGACTTTGGCCACCCGGTTGACCTTGATGGTCCGCTCTTCGTACTGCTGATCCTGAGCCATCAGAACTCCAGTCCCGCTTCTCTCGCGGCGTCTGCGACGGCGGCCACCCGGCCGTGATAGAGGAAACCGCCCCGGTCGAACAC
>DASYMT010000092.1:0-3133 GCA_036008925.1 Acidimicrobiales bacterium
GCCGAGTCCGACGCCAGCGAGCTCCCTGGCATCGTCGGCGTGAAGCACCGCAGCCTGTTCATCCTCGAAGACGTCTACATCCACCTGGTCGAGCTGGAGGACGACTTCGACGACAAGGTGGGCGAGGTCCGGGACCATCCCCTGTTCAAGGAGATCAGCCGGAAGCTGGACGACTTCATCGTGCCGTACAACCCGGAGACGTGGAAGTCCCCGAAGGACGCCACTGCCCGGGAGTTCTATAGCTGGGACGCGCCGGGCGACTAGGCCCGGGGGACACGGCGGGGGGTGGACGACATAGCAGACGACAGAGCGGGCGAAGCAGAGGCGGCGTTGGCCGCGGGCCAGTTGATGAAGGCCCGCACGCTGGCCGTCGAGGGGCTGGTCGACGATCCCGACGACGCGCGCCTGCTGCGGGTGGCGGGCCGGGCCAGCCTGGAGCTGGAGCTGGACGAGGCCCCGCGCCACCTGCGGGCGCTCGTGCGGGTCCAGCCCGACGACGCCGAGGCGTGGCGGGACCTGGCCTTCGCCGAGATCGAGTCGGGCGAGCTGTCCGCGTCGGCCGATGCCTTCGCCAAGGTCTTGGACCTCCAGCCCGGCGACGTGGGCGCCATGGTGCACCTGGCCCACGCCCGCCACGCGCTCGGCCAGGTCGACGAGGCGCTGTCGCTGCTGTTGCAGGCCGCCGACCTGGCTCCGGGCCGGGCCGACATCCTGCGCTCGATGATCGACATGGCCCGACGGGCGGGCCAGGTGCAGACCGCGCTGGAAGGGGCCCGCCGCCTCAACGAGCAGGACCCCAAGAACGCCCTGGCCGCGCTCGACGTGGCCGAGCTGCTGCTGGCCGACGGCCAGTGGCGTCTGGCCGCGGGCGCCTTCAACCGCCTGCGCTCGGTGGACACCGACGACGGCCACGAGGCGGTCGCCTGCCACGGCCAGGCCGAGGCGCTGGTCCGGGCCGAGAGCTGGCGCCAGGCCCTCGACGTGACCATCGACGCCACGCGCCTCGACCGCCACCAGCTCACCACCGACCTGCTCGCCTTCATCGCGTCCAAGCTCTTCGGCGAGGCCGACCGCGAGGCCAGGCCGTGGGACGAGCTGGCTGTCGCCCTCCAAGAGGAGCGGGTCGAGCACCGCCGTTCGCACGAGGAGGCCGCCGTCCTGTGACCGCGTTTCGTGCGTCTGGACGACAGAGGTCCGTGAGAGCGCGCCCTGTGTCCTCCAGAGTTGGAGGGGAGGCGCGGTGAGCGCGCAGGGACAGGCGCAAGGGCAGGAAACCCAGTGGGTCAAGTGCCCGGCGTGCGACGCCTTCGTCTACGCCAAGCGCCTGATCCGCAACCTCAAGGTCTGCCCCGAGTGCAACCACCACTTCCGCCTGCGGGTGCGCGAGCGGCTGGCCCAGCTTCTGGACGAGGGCAGCTTCGAGGAGCGCAGCCAGGACATCGAGTCCACCGACATCCTCGGCTTCGTCGACTCCAAGCCGTACCCGGCCCGCCTGGAGGACGCCCGCAAGAAGACCGGCAACCGGGAGGCCGCGGTCTACGGCACCGGCACCATCTCCGGCTACCCGCTGGTGGTGGCGGCCATGGACTTTCAGTTCATGGGCGGGTCGATGGGCGGGGGCGTGGGCGAGATCATCACCCAGGCGGCCGAGCACGCGCTGGAGACGCGCACGCCGCTGCTGCTCATCGCCGCGTCGGGCGGGGCCCGCATGCAGGAGGGCTGCGTCTCGCTCATGCAGTTGGCCAAGACCAGCCAGGCGGTGGCCAAGCTGCACGAGGCGGGTGTGCTCTCCGTGTGCCTCAACACCGACCCCACCTTCGGCGGCGTGACCGCCAGCTTCGCCATGCTGGGCGACATCCTCATGGCCGAGCCCAACAGCCTGGTGGGCTTCGCGGGCCCCGCGGTCATCGAGCAGACCATCCGCCAGAAGCTGCCGCCCGGCTTCCAGACGGCCGAGTTCCTGATGGACCACGGGATGCTCGACCTGGTCGAACCCCGGGAGAACCTGCGCAACACGCTGCGCAAGGTGCTGGCCTTCCACGCCCCCCGGCCCGACGGCGGCAAGCTGCCCGAGGGCGAGGGCGAGCCGCCCATCACCGACCCGGCCAAGCTGCGCGAGCGCGACCCATGGGAGGCCGTAGTGCTGGCCCGCCACATCGACCGGCCCACCCTGCTCGAGTACGTCGGGTTCATCTTCGACGACTTCCTCGAACTGCACGGCGACCGCCTGCACGCCGAGAACCCGGCCATCGTCGGCGGCCTCGCCCTGCTGGGCGACCAGCCCGTCATCGTCATCGGCCACCAGAAGGGCCACAGCACGGCCGAGATGGTTACCCGCAACTTCGGCATGCCCGACCCCGAGGGCTATCGCAAGGCGTTGCGCCTCATGCACCACGCGGCCAAGTTCAAGATGCCGGTGGTCACCCTCATCGACACGCCGGGCGCGTACCCGGGCCTCGGCGCCGAGGAGCGGGGCCAGGCCATCGCCATCGCCCAGTGCATCATGGAGATGTCCCGCCTGCCCGTGCCCGCGGTGGCGGTCGTCACCGGCGAGGGCGGCTCGGGCGGCGCACTGGCGCTGGGCGTGGGCGACCGAGTGCTGATGATGGAGAACTCGTACTACTCGGTCATCAGCCCCGAGGGGTGCTCCACCATCTTGTGGAGCGATGCCACCGCCGCGCCGCGGGCGGCCGCCGCGCTGAAGGTGACGCCGCCCGACCTGCTGCGCCTCGGGATCATGGACGCCATCGTCCCCGAGCCCGCCGAGGGCGCCCACACCGACCCGGTGGCCACCGCCGCCAACCTGAAGACCGCGCTGCTGACCTGCCTCGAAGAGCTCCTGCCGGTCGACGGCGCCGAGCTTGTCGAGAAGCGCTACCAACGGTTCCGGGCCTTCGGCAGCCCCGGCACCCAGGCCTCGCTCTAACAGGGAGCTTCGATGAGCAAAGACGACGACGGCGATCTCTCCGACATCTTCGACAAGGTGAGCCGCGAGGCCCACGAGCTGTTGAAGAAGGCGGGCGGCCCGGTGACGCGCGTGTCGGTGCAGTCCGGCGACCACCGCATCGAGATCGAGTGGGACCCCAACGCCGCCCCCGCCGGGCCCGCGCCGGGGGCGTACGGCGCGCCGCCG
>DASYMT010000093.1:0-4388 GCA_036008925.1 Acidimicrobiales bacterium
GTGCACTTCTCGGTGACCCCGGGGACCTGGCAGTGGCCGATCTCGCCCGCCATGCCGCCCGCCCCGTGGAGGAGCCGTCCGTCGCTCACGATGCCGGCGCCGATCCCGGACCCGATGGAGAGGAGCACCACGTCGTCGGCCCCCTGGCCCGCGCCTTCGCGGTGGTCGGCCACCGCCGCCGCCTGGGCCGTGTTGTGCACGAACACCGGGGTCTTGAGGGCCTTGGCCAGCGGGCCCCGCACGTCGACGTTGCGCCACCCCAGGGTGGGGGCGAGCAGGCACACGCCCGCGTCGGCGTCGACCAGGCCGGGCACGCACACGCACACCGCGGCCACCCGCTTGTGGGCGATGCCGGCCTGGTCGATGGCCTCGGTGACGTGCTCGGCCAGCCGCTGGAGGGCCTCGGGCGCCTTGCGCCTCACTGCCGGCCGCTGGAGCCGGCCCACCTCCTCGCCCGCCGCGTCGGCCACCACGATCGTCGTCCCCCGCCCGCCGACCTGCACCCCCACCACGAACGTCGACCGCCGGTTGAACTCCAGGAGGATGGGCGGGCGGCCGCCGCCCCGGGTGGGCTGGCCCATGCCGATCTCGCGGACGAGCCCGCCCCGCACCAGGTCGTCGACGATGGCGGAGACAGTGGGCTTGGCCAGATCGGCGGCCTTGGCGATGGCGGCCCGGGAGATGGGATTGCGCTGCTTAATGAGGTCGAGCACCAGCGAGCGGTTGAGCTCTCGCATCACATTGTGGTCGGCACCCGACTTGGAGCGAGTTTGGGACACCATGCCTCCGGGGCGACGCCCGATAGTTGACCGTACGAACGTACCTGAGAGACGTGTGTCGTTCAGGGACTCGCCCTGGTGCCTAGCCGTCGTAGGGGCAGTGGCGACAGCCGGAACCGCAACACTCGCCCCGAGCGGCCAGGTAGGCGGCGGTCAGCACGAACAGGCCGCTGTCCGGATCGAGGTAGCCCGCCTCGCCCGCGGCCACCGCCGCGTCGTGCCGGGCTTGTCGCTCGCCCGCGTCCCGATCGTTCAGTGCGTCCCGATCGTGCAGCGGTCCGGCATCCAGTGGGGGCCTGCGTTCAGCGGGCCGGCGCGGTGCGGCGGCGGCGGCCGGCCACGGCCAACAGCGCGCCCAGCTCGACCAGGCCGAAGCCCGCGACGGCCATGCCCCTGGTGCCTGCGCCCGGACCGGTTCGGGCCAGCGTGGCCCCCGACGAAGCGGCCCGGCCCCGCACCTGGATGTCCACCTGGGCATAGGCCTCCAGCGCGCCCTCGGCCTGCTCGCTGAAGAAGCAGAAGGCCGAGACCCGAGCCGACCCGGCCCGGGCCGACGAGCTCACCCGCACGGACAGGGACCACGAGCCGTCGGCCGCCACCGGCGCCCGGCCGCTGCCCAGGGTCTGGCGGTTCCGGTCGATGCTGACCCGCACGAAGGGCGAGCCGCCCGGCGTGTTGGGCGGGGCAACGCACTTGTCCACCGACGCCACCTTCACGGTGCCCCCCGCCGCCACCGTGGTGGGGCTGACCGACATGCGGGCGTTCTGGGCCCCCGCCGGGTCGGCCATCAAGAGGACGGCACAGCCGATAAGGACCGCGACTGCCTTGATGGACCTCATGAAGCGCACGTTACAACCATCAGGCGGCGCGGGCTCGGCGGACGCGGCCCTGGGACTCGAAGCGCCCGAACACGGCGACGAACCCGAGCAGCAGCAGGCCGGGGCCGACGATCCAGACGGGCCGCTCGGCCCACCACCGCAGGGTCGGCTCCCGCTCGTGCCCCAGGCCCAGCGGCCACAGGGCGAGGATGCCGACCAGGTAGGCGGTCATGTGCCAGAGGAACAGCGTCATGATGCGCTGGTTGACGGCGATGGTGGCCTTCCACGGGCCCGGCCGGCCGAGCCACCGGGTCAGCGCAGGGCGCAGCACCAGCACCAGGCCGATGAGCCAGATGCCCGCCAACAAGAAGCACAGGGTGGGCGGATAGGCGTTCGACACCCGCTCCAGGTCGGTGCCCAGAAGGCTGCGGGGATAGTGGCCGATGCCAGGGAACCAGCGGTAGCGGTCGGCGTCGGAGGCGAGGGCCGACCAGAGCCACGGGTTGGTGAGGGCGATCAGGCCGGCCAGCCCGCCCAGCATCATGGCCAGGGGGACCCGCCGAGGCCAGCGGGCCACCGTGCCGTCGCCGTAGAAGTGGCCGAGCTGATGCGGGAGGAGGAGCACGAAGGCCACGTTGGCGTAGCGGAGCTTGGGGTGGCCGCCCAGGAAGCCGAGCAGGTCGGCGGCCACCGCGCCCCCGACCATCACGCCCGGCACCCACCAGCGGAAGCGCCGGTGCAGGGCGATGGTCAGCGGGCTGATGCAGACCACGATGAGGTACACGGCCAAGAACCACAGCGGCCCGAACGGGATGGTCTGGCCCGGCGGCCGCACGCCCCGCAGCAGCGTGAAGCCGCCGATGCGCGGCCCGGTAGGGCTGCCCGTGCTCGTGGCATGGAGAACGAGTTGGACGGCGGCCCACAGCGCGATCAGCACGAGGGACGGGACCAGCAGGCGCCGCACCCTCGACCGGATGAAGTCCCATGCGGAGTCGCCTCGGCCCCGGGCCGACTCGTAGGCGATGAGGTTGGCGTAGCCGCCCACGAAGAAGAACACGGGCATCACCTGGCAGACCCACGTGGCCAGCCACAGGCCCGACGTCTGGCCCACCGCGCTGGTCGAGCGGATCACGCCCCGGTCCCACGCCAGGACGGCGATCAGCCAGTGGCCGACCACCACCACCAGGATCGACGCGCCGCGCAGGAAGTCCACGTACCGGTCCCGACTGGCCGGTGTGGCCTTGACCGCCTCGTCGAGCAGGCTCGCCATCCGCCCACGGTACGGCCCCCAGCCCTGCCCGACCGGGACCCGCCCGTCACCGCTGTGCGGTCTTCGACTCCAAGGAGGCGACGGTCTTGGCGGCCAGGACCGCCTTGGCCACCTCGCCCGCCCGGGCCAGGTCCCTGCGGGCGTCGACGGCCAGCCCGAGGGCCCGCTCCAGGACCGCGGTGCGGGCCTTGCCCCGCACCACCTTGGCCCCCTCGGCCAGGGACAGCGCGGCGGTGAGGGTGGCGGCCCCCCGACGAGACAGCTCGGCCTGCTCGGCGTAGGCCTCGGCCGTCTGCTCGGCCACGTCGGCGAGCAGGTGCTGCACCTGGCGGCGGCGGGCGGCCCGCAGCCTCCCCATGCCCAGGGCGGCCATCGCGCCCGCCTCCGGGAGGATGGCCAGGCGGGGGCCCGGCGCGGCCAGCGCCGCCCCCAGCTCCACCGCATGGTCGGCATGCTGCACGGCCAGCTCGGCGTGCTCCTCGCCGTCGACGTCGGCCAGCATCAACTGGATGGCGGCGTGGGCCAGGTGGGCTCGGGCCAACAGCACCGGATGGGCGTCGTGGGCCTTGTCGAGCAGGGCCTCGTCGGCCGCCGCGTCCAGCAGCAGGACGCGCCTGGCGTCCGGCTCGGCGTCGACCGCGAGGGCGAGCGCGGGCAGCTCGTCCATCCAGTCCTGGAGGGCCTGCGCGGCACGCGCCTTGGTCGTCGTCGTCATTCGAAGCTCCTGATCGCCCGCCACTCCTCGTCCACGACGGGGTCCTGGCCCAACTGGTTCAAGATGTTGTCGCCGCCCAGCACGTTCTTGGCTGCGGTGAGCAGCGCCTTGCTGCCCTCCTCGGCCACCTCCTGCACGGGCAGGAGGGTGTGGGCCACCTCGTCGGCGTCGACCTCGACCCCGGCCTTGCCCGCCGCCTCGGCGATGGGCTCGATGACCGGCTTGACCAGGTTGTCGGTGAACTTCTGGCCCAGTCGGCCGGTGGCCTCCGTCATCGTGCGCAGCCAGAGCAGGCCGTTGATGCCGTTGGCGTTCACGCCCCAGCGGTTCATGGTGTCGACCGTCTCGGTGCCCATGGCCTCGAAGTGCTCGACCGTGTCGGTGACCTCGGTGACGGCGTCGAGCTTCTCCTTGATCTTGTCGACGCCAAGGGTCTCGGTGAGCTTCTCCTTCTGCTCGTCGGTGATGGGCAGGTCGTCGATGTGCCCCTTGAGCTGGTCGGCCGCCTCGCTCAACGCCTTGCCCGTGGTGCCGACGGCGGCGACCGCGGTCATGCCCGGCAGCGGCGGCGGCTTGTCCTCGGCCGGGGCCTTGCCGCTGTCGTCGGCCGAGGGCTTGTTGCCGTTCTCGGACGCGGGCTTGGCGCCGTTCCCGGACGCGGCCGGCGTCGAGACCGGCATCACCGCCGCGGGCGGGACCGGTGGTGTGGGCGTCCCGGCCGTGCCGGTCGACGTCGCGGTCGTCGTCGAGGCGGCGGTGGCGGCCCCCGCCGCGGGCGGGCGCCGGCGCCGCTTCCCGCTCTCGGG
>DASYMT010000094.1:0-2932 GCA_036008925.1 Acidimicrobiales bacterium
TACCAGGGTCCGGAGCATCGCTCCCTCGGACAGCAACATCTGCTGTCCCAACACGTCAGGGTCCTCGTCGTGTCACCGATGATCGTACACCCGTTCCATCGATAGAACACCGGCGTGCCCTCAGCGCGATGCTGCTCCAACGGCAAGATCGGGCTCGACCCACACGTGGCCATCGCGGAAGGATGCTCGCTTGACGACTCCGGCACCGCGGAACATGCGTGAAGCTCCGCGGCGGACAACTCCGGGTGCAGGCCGAAGGACCGGAAGCAGTTCCGTCGCCCAGGTCCGTCGCGACGCGACTGTGGGGGACTCGCCCTCGAGCTCACGCATTGGGAACTGGGCGACCAGATCAGCGTGTCCCGGACTGCGTTCACGGCCGGTGCCGATGCCTCCTTCGCCGAGATCGAGCGCCGGTTCGTCAAGGCGTGCCGCGGTCCTGGCGTACCCTGGCCGTCAAAAGGAGCGTGGACATGACGCTGGAAGCCAAGAGCCTGGACTCGCCGGACGAGAAGCGCAGCTTTGAGCACGGCGAAATGCATGTGGTCAACATCGCGGGGGCGACCGTCGGCCGGGCCGTGTTCAACCCTGGCTGGAAGTGGTCCAACGACGTGAAGCCCATCGCCGGGACGGACTCGTGCCAGGCGCCGCACACCGGCTACGTCATCTCGGGTCGGCTGCACGTCGTCATGGACGACGGGGCCGAGGGGGAGGCGGGGCCGGGCGAGGCCGTCGTCATCTCGCCCGGACACGACGCCTGGGTGGTGGGGGACGAGCCGTGCGTCATGCTCGACTGGTCGGGCAGCGCCGACTACGCCAAGCCCTCGGCCTGAGCCCCGAGCCCCCGGAACGCCCTGCCCAAAACGGCTGGGAGTCAGGCGGGTCAGCACGAGGCCGGCCACGACCTGGACGATGGTGATGAGCAGCACGTCCCGTCCACCTCGCGTTTCCACAGGCACAGTGCCTGTGGAAACGCGAGGAGGAGGGGCGAGGGGGTTGACCGTCCAACACCGTCGCAGACCGGGCCACGTACCGACGGCGCTGCCTCTGCGCCGATTTTGAACAGTCTGGGAGAATCCTGGGAAGACTCCTGCCATGAAGGTGGAGATCTGGTCCGACGTCGTCTGCCCCTGGTGCTACATCGGCAAGCGCCGGTTCGAAGAGGCGCTGGCCCAGTTCGACCACGGCGACGAGGTGGAGGTGGCGTGGCGGTCCTTCGAGCTCGACCCCGCCGGGCCCCGCCACCGGGAGGGCGACTACGTCAGCTGCCTGGCCGAGAAGTACGGCGTTGACCGGGACGAGGCCCAGGCCATGGTCGACCGCATCACCGACACGGCCGAGCGGGTCGGCCTGGAGTTCCGCTTCGACCGGGCCCGGCCGGGCAACACGTTCGACGCCCACCGCCTCCTGCACCTGGCCGCCGAGCGGGGCGTGCAGAACGAGCTGAAAGAGCGCCTCCTGCGGGCCACGTTCACGGAGGGCGCCCCCATCGGTGACCCCGAGACGTTGGTGGCCCTGGCCGCCGAGGCCGGGCTGGACGCCGACGAGGCCCGCCAGGTGCTCGCGGGCGACGACTACGCCGACGCGGTGCGGGCCGACGAGCGGGAGGCCCAGGCCCTCGGCGCCCGGGGCGTCCCGTTCTTCGTGATCGACCGCCGCTACGGCGTGTCGGGCGCCCAGGCGTCGGACCTGTTCGTGGAAGCCCTGGAGCGGGCCTGGGCCGACGCCCACCCGCCCGAGCACGAGCCCGCCGCCGCCCCCGCCCCCGCCTGACCACTCCCGTTCTGGGCACCGAATGCACCGGGGCGCCAAGCCCCCAAAGGGGATTTGGGCGCCGGTGCGGTCAGCCGAAGAAGCGGCGGCGGATGCGGTCGCGCAGGTGGGCCCGTCCGGCACCGGCGACCCCCACGTCGGCCAGCCGCACGGCCCGTCGGGCCAGGCGCTCCTCCATGACCGTGGCCAGCTCGTCCACCCACTCGGGGTGCGCCCGCAGCAGCGGCTCGTACTGCTGGTGTCCGATCTCGTACACCACCGCCCCGTCCACCGCCCGCACGGTGGCCCCCCGCCGCTCGCCGGTGAGCAGCGCCATCTCGCCCACCACCTCGCCCTGGTCCATGACCTCGATCGACACCTCGGACCCGTCGGCCTGGCCCAGCAGCACCTCGACAGAACCGTCGGCCACGAGGAACAGCGAGTTGCCCTCCTCGCCCTGCACCACCAGCCGCTCGGTGGGCCCCAGCAGCAGCGGCCGGGCCGTCTCGGCCAGCCCGTGGATGTCGTCGGCCGAGAGCATGCGCAAGATGGGCACGGTGGCCAGCAGGGCCTCCACCTCGGCCGTGGTCGGGGCGACGGCCTCGGCGGGCTCGGTCACATCGAGCCGGGGGCCGTAGCCGTCCCGGCGCTGGAGCGCGGCCACCCGGTCGGGGTTCTGGCTGTGGGCCTCGAGCAGGCTCACCTCCCGGGTGATGCACTCGGCGCCAGCGTGGTCCATCAGGCCCCGGGCCTTGGCCCAGTCGGCCACCGAGTTCATCGACGCCCGGTACTGCACGCACGCCGTGGCATACAGCCCCTGCTGGTCGGCGATCGACCGGCGCTGCCACAGCACCAGCTCCCGCACAGGGCCGGGCAGGAAGGCCAGCTCGGGGAAGGCGGCCGCCGTCTGGCGCAGCACGGCCCGCTCGGCGTCGCGGAACACCCGGTGCCAGGTCTCCTGGGCGTTGTGGCGGTTGGGCCCGGCCAGCTCGATGGCGTGCTTGAGGTCCTCGTGGTGCACGTGGAGGAACCGCATCGTCGCCCGCTTCTTGGTCAGCAGGTTGCGGGCCGACACCGGTCCGGTGCGGGGCGCGCTCAGCCCCGGGAACGTGATGCGCCGCAGGCCCCACACCTCCCGCCACGCCTCGGGGTCGATGCGCCGGCGGATCTCCTTGTAGACGGG
>DASYMT010000095.1:0-4369 GCA_036008925.1 Acidimicrobiales bacterium
CGGGCGCGTGCTGCGACGCCCGCGCTCCGAGCACGCACAGCGCCACGAACAGGGCCACGACCACCAGCGCGCCGATCAGCCCGAGCTCCTCGCCGATGATGGCGAAGATGAAGTCGGTGTGGGCGTAGGGCAGGAAGCCCCACTTGGCCCGGCTCTGGCCGAGCCCGAGGCCGGTGATCCCGCCCGAGGCGATGCCCACCAGCGACTGGATGTTCTGGTACCCGGTGTTGAGCGGATCGGCCCACGGGTTGAGGAAGGCCAGGACGCGGGCGCGCCGGTAGCTGGCCCCCAGCGCGAGGCCCGTGGCCACCACCGCGCCGCCCACGCCGACCCCCATGAGGGGGAGGAGGGGCGTGCCGGCCACGTGCAGGACCGACAGCACGATCGCGCCCAGCACCAGCGTGGTGCCGAGGTTGGGCTGGAGCATGAGCAGGAGGGCACAGGACCCGAACACCACCCCCACGGGCACGAGGGTGAGGCGCAGGTCGGCGATCCACGCGGCCCGCCGCGCCAGCAGGTCGGCCACGAAGAGCAGCACGGTGAGCTTGGCCAGCTCGGAGGGCTGGAGGGACAGCGGGCCGTACCCCAGCCAACGGGAGGCGCCGTTGACGTTCATGCCGACACCGGGCACCAGCACGAGGCCGAGGAGGATGGCGGTGAGCGCGAGGGCGGGGAGGCTCCAACGCCGCCAGCGGTGGTAGTCGACCTTCATCACCACCACGCACA
Organism: Acidimicrobiales bacterium; assembly: GCA_036008925.1. Classification (GTDB taxonomy): domain Bacteria; phylum Actinomycetota; class Acidimicrobiia; order Acidimicrobiales; family JAUTXP01; genus DASYMT01. Next base: position 727 of record DASYMT010000095.1, read on the forward strand.
TCACGGTGCCGACCAGCAGCCAGATGCCCTGGCGCATGGCGATGTACCAGGACGACCCGTAGGTGTCGAGGGCGCTGACCGACGAGGCCGACAGCACCATCACCAGGCCCAGCAGGTTGAGCACGGCGATGACGGCCAGCAGCAGCGCGAACGTGCGGGGGCGCCGCGCGGGGCGCACCGGCTTGGCCGTCGGGTGGCGGCGGCGGGAGCCCCACACCTCGTCGGACGGGCGCAGGGCGGTGCGCTGCGTCATGCCTCTGCTCCCCCACGGCCGGCGCCGGCGCCGAGCAGGTCGTGGACGGCGCGCGTGAAGTCGTCGCCCCGCTCGGCGTAGGAGCGGTACCAGTCGAACGAGGCGCAGGCCGGCGAGAGGAGGACGACGTCGCCGCGCGTGGCCAGGGAGGCGGCCTCGGCGACCGCGGCGTCCATGGAGTCGGCGACCCGCACCGGGCGGATGCCGTCGAAGGCCTCGGCCACCTCGGGCCCGGCCTCTCCGATGGCGACCACGGCGCTGACGTGCTCGCGCTCGTCGGCCAGCTCCCGCAGGTCGAGGCCCTTGTTGCGACCCCCCGCGATCAGCACCACGGACGGGAAGGCGCGCAGGGCGGCGCGGGTGGCGTGGGGCGCGGTGGCCTTGGAGTCGTCGTACCAGCGCACCCCTCCAGCCTCGCCGACCAGCGTGACGCGATGGGGGAGGCCCGGGAAGGCGAGGAGCGCGGCGCGGGCGCCGGCCTCGGTGGCCCCGCCGTGCAGCGCGCTGGCCGCCGCGGCCAGGGCGTTGGCGACGTCGTGCGGGAAGGCCCGGCGGAGCTCACCGGTGCGGGCGAGGGTGGCCCCGCCGGCCAGCACGAGCCGATCGCCGTCGAGGTGGTGGTCCGCGTCCGTGGTGAGGCCGAAGGTGACGTGCCGGGCGGGGGCGACGGCGAGGTGGGCGGCGACGATCGGCTCGTCCGCGTTGCCGATGGCGACCTGGTCGGGGCCCTGGTCGGTCCACAGCCGGGCCTTGGCCGCGACGTAGGCGTCGAAGTCGGCGTGGTTGTCGAGGTGGTCGGGGGCGACGTTGAGCCAGGTGCCCACGCTCGGCGCGAACCGCGCGCTGTGCAGGAGCCGGAACGACGACGCCTCGACCACGAACACCTCGATGGCCGGGTCCTCGAGGGCGGCGACCAGGGGCACCTCGGTGTTGCCGACCGCCGCGGCCACCCGCCCCGACGCCTCGAGCATGGCGCGGGTCAGCTCGGTGACCGTGGTCTTGCCGTCGGTGCCCGTGATGGCCACCAGCGGGCGGTCGTCCCAGCGGGCGGCCAGGTCGAGCTCGGACAGCACGGGCACGCCCGCGGCCTCGGCCAACGTGAACAGGGGGTGGTGGTCGGGCACGCCCGGGCTGGGCACGACGGCGCCGACGCGGCCGACGATGGCGGCCAGGGTGGGCCCGTCGGGGGCCTCGACCAGCTCGACGCCCAGCGCCTCAGCGAGGCGCCGCCCCGCGTCGGTGGGGTGGTCGTCGACGGCCACCGCCGTCTCGCCGTGGGCCACGAGCGCCCGCAGGACGGCGGTGCCGGTGACCCCGAGCCCGAGCACGAGGTGCTCGGTCAATCGACCCCGCCGATGTGGATGAAGTCGGCGTAGAAGAGGCCGAGGGCCAAGGCCGCGCACATGCCCGACAGCAGCCAGAACCGGATGATCACCGTGGTCTCGGGCCACCCGCCGAGCTCGAAGTGGTGGTGGATCGGCGCCATCCGGAAGATGCGGCGCTTGAAGATCCGGAAGCTGCCCACCTGCAGGATGACCGACAGCGTCTCGGACACGTAGAGCGCGCCGACGATGGGCAGGAGGAGCTGCACGTTCAGCGTCAGGGCCAGCGAGGCCAGGCCCGCCCCGATCGCGAGCGCGCCGGTGTCGCCCATGAAGATCCGCGCGGGCGCGGCGTTCCACCAGAGGAACCCGGCGCAGCCTCCGACCATCGCGGCGGCCACGACGGCGATGTCCAGCGCGTGGTTGATGTGGTAGAAGCCGCCGTGCCGGAAGGCCCAGAAGCCGATCACCATCAGGCACGAGAACACGAAGATGGCCGAGCCGGCGGCCAGGCCGTCGAGCCCGTCGGCCAGGTTCACGCCGTTGGCGGTGGCGTAGATCAGCAGCACCGCCCACGCGCACCAGCCCACCGACCCGAGCGCGATGCCGGGCGAGTTCCAGCGGGTGAAGGAGAGGGTGGTCTCGACGTCGGTGACGTGCACGGTGGCGACCGCGAACGCGGTGGCCACGATGAGGAGGCCCGCCGTCTTGGCCCGCTTGCTGAGGCCGAGGTTGCGCTCGTTGCGCACCTTGATCCAGTCGTCGATGAACCCGACGGACCCGGCTCCCGCGATGCAGGTCATCACCAGGACACCGGTGCGGGTGAACACCAGGCCGCTGCGGACGTGAGCGGCGAGGTAGCCGATGAGCGAGGCGCCCACGATGGCGATGCCGCCCATGGTGGGGGTGCCGGCCTTGACGGTGTGGCCGAGGGGGACGTCCTCGTGGATCGGCTGCCCGACGTTGCGGGCCACCAGCCAGTCGATGAGCAGCTTGGTGCCGACCAGGGAGGAGGCCACCGCGAGGCTGGCGGCGAGGAGGAGGGCTACCACCCGCGCTCGGTCCTCAGCGCCCGGAGGACGTCGCGGGCGACGGCCCGGTCGTCGAAGGGAACCGCACGGTCGCGGAAGAGCTGGACGGTCTCGTGGCCCTTGCCCGCGATGACGACGACGTCGCCGGGGCCGGCCTCCTCGATGGCCAGCGCGATGGCCGCTCCCCGGTCGGGCTCCACGGTCAGGCCGGCGGTGCGGGCCATGCCCGAGCGAACGGCGTCGATGATGGCCAGGGGGTCCTCTCCTCTCGGGTTGTCGGAGGTCAGGAGTACCCGATCGGCCATCCGGGCCGCCACCTCGCCCATCTTGGGGCGCTTGGCCGCGTCGCGGTCCCCCCCCGCCCCGAACACCAGGAGCAGCCGGCCGCTCCCCACCGCGTCGCGGGCCGAAGCGAGGGCGCTGGCCAGCGCGCCGGGCTTGTGCGAGTAGTCGACGAGCACGGCGAAGGGCTGGCCCTCGTCGATGGCCTCGAACCGGCCGGGCACGGGCAGGGCCGACGCCAGCCCCTCCGCGATCGCGTCCGGAGCGATGCCCAGGTGGGCCGCCGCGGTGGCCGCGGCGAGGGCGTTGCTGACGATGAAGCGCCCCCCGTAGGGCAGCTCCACGGACTGCCCCCGCCACCGGAACCGTGACCGCACCACCCCGACGTCGAGGTCCTCCACGTCGGCGATCGAGTACCCCTCGGTCGGGATGGTGGCCTGCTCGAGGAGCCAGCGGCCCCGCCGGTCGTCGAGGTTCACGACGGCGGCGTCCGCGTAGTCGGGCTCGAACAGCGCGGCCTTGGCCGCGAAGTAGTCCTCCATGTCCCGGTGGAAGTCGAGGTGGTCCTGGGAGAGGTTGGTGAACACCGCGACCGCGAACCGCGTGGCCCGCACCCGCTGGAGGGCGAGGGCGTGGGACGACACCTCCATCGCCACCGCGCGGCGGCCGCGGGCCAGGGCGCCGGCCAGCATCTCCTGGAGCTCGGGCGCCTCCGGCGTCGTCCGGGGCCCGCTCAGCGTGCCGATGACCTCGGT
>DASYMT010000096.1:0-3798 GCA_036008925.1 Acidimicrobiales bacterium
CCGCCCCGGACACCGAGCCGGTGGCGCACTCGACCTTGGCCGCACTGCCCCCCGTGGTGGTCGTGGTGCCACCTGCGTTGTTGTCGCTGCCGCACGCGCCTGCGGCCAGGGCCAGCAGGACAATGGTCGCAATGAGCGTTCGTTTCACAGGTCGAACGGTAGGAAGGGCCGGTAGCGCGGGGGCAGCCGGTCGGTGAACGGGCGGTGAACGAGAGGGGAAGTTTCGGCATCCGCCCGCACTGTTCAACTTCTGTCCACCCGGCTGCCATCGGCGGCGTGGATACTCCGCCATATGGCAGAGGTGGGGATCGCTCCGGGGCGGGAGGTGGACGGGCTCTCCGACCTGGGCGGCTATCTGACCCGCACGGGCGAGCAGGTGCGCTGGCGCCGGCTGCTGTGGGCCGACACCGCCTCCGGCGTGGTGGGCGCGCTCGACGTGGCCGCCCTGGACGTCGGCGCCGCGGTGGCCGCGGTGGCCGAGGCCTGTCTCGACGGGCCGGTCGCCTTCTCGTCGGCCGACCCGCTGGTGGCGGTGGCCCTCCTCGGCGTGCTGGGCGTGACCGACGGCGACATCAGCCGGTTGGCCGGGCGCGACGTGGTGCGGGGGCTGCGGGAGGCGCACGGGTCTGTGCTGGGATTCGCGCTCGACGCCGGGGTGGACATGGCGTCGGTCTCGCTGCTGCGCGACCTCCTACTGCACTAGCTGCTCAACCGAGGTCGTGAACTGGGCCAGCGCCTCCGGATGGGGGGTGACGCCGATGCCCGGCCCGTCGGGCACGGTGAGGCAGCCGTCGTGGAGGACGAACGGGTCGGTCAGGTCCTCCCGGTAGTAGCGGTCCGAGGCCGACAGGTCGGCCGGGAGGGTGAAGTTGGGGAGGGCGGCCAGGGCGAGGGCGGCGGCCCGCCCCACGCCCGTCTCCAGCATCCCGCCGCACCACACGGGGACGCCTTGCTTTTGGCACAGGTCGTGGATGCGCACGGCCTCGTCCAGCCCGCCCACCCGGCCGGCCTTGATGTTGACGATGCGACAGGCGCCCAGGCGGATGGCGGTGTCCGCATCAGCCGCCGACCCGATCGACTCGTCCAGGCAGACGGGCGTGGTGATCCGCTCGGCCACCGCGACATGGCCCAGCAGATCGTCGGCGGGCAGGGGCTGCTCGATGAGGACGAGGGCGAAGGAGTCGAGGTCTTGCAAATGGCGGGCGTCGTCCACCGTGTACGACCCGTTGGCGTCGACCTGGAGCTGGAGGCGGGGGCCGAAGCGGTCCCGTACGGCGCTCACCGGCTCCACGTCCCAGCCCGGCTGGATTTTGAGCTTGACCCGCGCATAGCCCTGCTCCACATAGCGGGCCACGGTCTCGAGCATGGCGTCCAGGCTGGGCTGCAGGCCGACCGACACGCCGACCGGGACCGTGCTCCGGGCCGCGCCCAGATAGTCCTTGAGCGAGCGGCCCTCGCCCCGCAAGGCGGCGTCGAGCAGGGCGGCGCGCAGGGCGGCCTTGGCCATGGGGTGGCCCTGGACCGAGTCGAGGCCGGCATCGTCGAAGAGGCGAGGCACCAGGTGGCGGCGCAGCACGTCGGCTGCCCCCTCGGTGTACTCGGCCGTGTATGTCGGCTCCGACAGCGCAGCGCACTCGCCCCACCCCTCGGCGTCGGAGGTGAGGACGCGCACGAGGAGCACGTCACGCTCGTGCTGCGTGCCGTGGGCCGTGCCGAAGGGCTCGACGAGGGGCAGGCGCAGTCGGCGCAACTCGACTGCCTCGGGGCCGGTCACGTCACCAACGGCTCCAGTGGACGACCTCCTCGAACGGCCGGCGCTCGGGGTTCTGGACCGGCGCCAGCGGGCGGTCGGCCGGGTAGCCGACGCTGAGGACGAATGCGCAGACCTTGTCGTCGGGGAGGCCGAGCACCTTGCGGGCCACGTCCTGGTTCTTGGAGGCGGCGTGGGCCGTGCCGATGCCCAGGTCGGCCGCGGCCACGGTCATGAGGGCGGTGGCCTGGCCCAGGTCGTAGAGCAGGTACTGGCGGCTGAAGTCGGTCTCCTCGGCCGGGGCGATGACGGCGATGGTGGCCTGCGAGGTGGCCACGTGCCCTGCGCCCTGCCACACCTCGCTGAGGGCCTGGAGCTTGTCGCGGGCGGTGACCACGACGAAGTCCCACGGCTGCCAGTTGGTGGACGACGGCGCCCGCCGTCCCGCTTCGAGGATGCGCTCCAGGTCTTCCCGGGCGACAGGCTTGTCTGAGTACTCGCGGGTGTTGCGGCGCGAGCGAATGGCGTCCCATGTCTCCATGGGGCGCCATCCTCGCGGCTTTTGCCGCTCTGGAGGACATAGCCGGCGTTTTCGGGGGGCTATGTCCTCCAGAGTCGGATTTGGGTGGGTGGGCGGGCGGGCTAGCGGTGGCCGTCCTCGACGCTTGTGACCTTGAAGGCGCTGTCGAGCTTGACCGTGGCCTCGGAGCCGTCGGCCTTGGTCATGTGGGCCTCATAGGCCGCGCCCTCGGCGTCGTTCTCCACTCGCTGGATGGTGCCGCCGGGCACCGCGGCCAGGGCCGCGGCCTTCACCTTCTCGGCCGTGTCCCCGATCAGGAGGGCCTCGGTGACGCCGTTGGCCATGTGGCCGCCCTTGCTCGGGTCGCGGGCGGGGCGGGCCGCGGGGTCGGTGGCTGCTTGGGTGGCCGTGCCGGTGGCGGCCGTTGACTGGTCGGCTGCGGTGGTCGCCGTGGTGGCCGCCGTCGCCGAACCGTTCAGCAGGGCAGCGCCGAACGCGCCGCCTACCAGGGTCGAGCCGACGAGGGCGGCGCCCACGGCTGCTTTGCGAAAGGGGTTCATGTTCTTCTCCGTCTCTGGGGGGTTGGCGCCCCGATCCGTTCGGGGCATGTCCCATCCTCGGGCCCGGGCATCAGCGCCCCCTGGGGCGACCCTGGGAAGTCGCTCCGACTTCTCACCCGTCGCCGCGCCAAACTGGCGCTGATGACGTTTGCGGGGAAACTGTCAGAGCTGCTGGCGGCGAGCGACCTGCCGATTACCGAGCAGGCCGCCGTCCTGCGGGCCATGGCCGACGCGGTGGAGGAGGCGGGCGGCCCGGTGGTCTGCCACATCGTCCCGTTCGTCCCCGGGCGCCGCCCTACCGACGAAGACGCCCACCCCGGCCTGGGATCGAGCGACGAGGCCGCGCTGGTGACGGGGGCAGTCGGGGTCGACGGGCCGGAGAACATGACCCGTCTGTTATTCGAGTTGGACCGGCTGCCCGCGGGCGCATCGGTGGAGGCGACGGTGGCCCTCGCCGGACCTGACCGGTCGGACGAACCCCGCGCCCTGGCGGGCTGGTCGCCTCGGCCCGTCGACACCGCGGCGCGCGTGCCAGGGCGCAGACTGGCCCTCGACATCCATCCCGAGCACGACCTGGCCGCGGCCGAGTTGGGCTTCCCGGTGCGGTTCCTGGAGCAGGCCCGGGTGGAGTTGCGGGTGGTGTTCCGGGGCGTGCCCGTGGCCGCCGACGAGGCCTGGCTCGACGTCTGCGACATCCGGCTGCTGGGGTCGCTGTACCAGCGGATCGTGGACCGGCTGGTGGTGCCCGACACCGCCCGCCAGGCGGCCGAGGCGGGCGTGCCCGACCCCGGCGCGGCCTACCACCCGTGGTACCCGGTGCTGCGGATCGGGATGGACAAGGCCGCCCTCTACACGGCCGCGCTGGTGGGCGACATCGTGGGCAAGCAGCAGCACCTCACCGACCCGGCCTGGCTGCTGCGGCTGGGCGTGTACCTGGAGCTGCTCACCTGCCTCGGGATCGTGGAGGC
>DASYMT010000097.1:0-2031 GCA_036008925.1 Acidimicrobiales bacterium
CAGAGCAGAAGGCACTCGTCCAATCGCTCGTCGCGGAGGTTACGGTCACCGCCCGCGACAATGTTGAGCCGTACTTCCGTGTCCCGTCCGACCCCGCCGCGGGAGCGGTTCGACCCATGGGAGGTTTAGTGGGCGCGGAGGGACTCGAACCCCCGGCCCCTTCCTTGTAAGGGAAGTGCTCTAGCCAACTGAGCTACGCGCCCGATGGGTCGGACCATGGTAGGCGGCGGTGTCCGTCAGCACCCCGCCTGGCTTCGACCTCTTCGTCGGACACTCCCGATGCCCGCGGCCCGTACGCCACGGCGGTCACACCGCTGTGGGCCGCAGGAGGGCGAGCGGGCTTCAGGACAGTCCGCTCCATCCCGACAGCACGGGCCAGGACGGCGGCGATGGCTGCGCCGGTGGCGAAGAACTCGGTCAGGTCGGCACGGTCGAGGGCCCGACCACCGGCGCGTCCACGGCGAGAGGGGCCCCGGGCCGGGGCGAGGGCAGGCTGCCCCGCCACCTCGGGCAGACGGGCACCACGCGGTAGCCGGCGACTACACCGCGACAACGGCGGCAGACGTGCTCGCCCCGCCGCGGTGGTTGCGGCAGACACCGACCACATACGCACATACCAGGATCGCGGGCGTGGCGGCAGTACCCTCATTCGAGGTGGCGCCTGGGGCCGTCGGGGCCATAGGCGGGCACGGCAGCGGCCAACCAAGCCGGGAGACTCGATCATGACGGTCCGAAGCGAGGGCGAAGCGGTCGAGGACCTGGTGCGCCAGTACCTCCGGGAGATCGGCGCCTACCCGCTCCTCACCGCGGCCGACGAGGTGACCCTGGCCGTGGCCATGGAGGCGGGCCGACAGGCCAAGGCCGTGCTGGAGGCGACCGCGGCCGGCGACCTCACCCGGGCCAGACGGCGGGAGCTGCAGACGGCGGTCGAGGCGGGCAACGCAGCCCGGCGCCGGTTCATCCAGGCCAACCTCCGCCTGGTCGTGTCGATCGCCAAGCGGTACCAGTCGAGCGGCCTGCCCCTGCTGGACCTGGTGCAGGAGGGCAACCTCGGCCTCATGCGGGCGGTCGAGAAGTTCGAGCACGACCGGGGCTGCAAGTTCTCCACCTACGCCACCTGGTGGATCCGCCAGTCGATCACCCGGGCCATCGCCGACAAAGCCCGCACCATCCGCCTCCCCGTCCACATGCTCGACACCACACGACGGGTGGCCAAGGCGGCCGCCCGCATCACCGAGCGGACGGGCCGGGCCGCGACGCCGGCCGAGATCGCGGTGGAGCTGGACGTGGCCGAGTCGGCCGTGCGCCAGGCCATGAACGTCGTGCGGGACCCGGTGAGCATCAACGCCGCCGTCCACGACGACAGCGAGCTGGGCGACTTGCTCGAGGATCGGGACGCCGAGGCCCCCTTCGACCGGGTGGCCGCCGAGCTGGCCAACCTCGAGCTCCGGCAGGCCCTCGGCACGCTCACCGACCGGGAGCAGGAGGTCCTCCACCTCCGCTTCGGCCTGGCGGGCAGCGAGCCCCACACCCTGGAGGACGTGGGCCGCACCTTCCGCCTCACCCGCGAGCGCATTCGCCAGATCGAGGCCAAGGCCCTGACCAAGCTGCGCCACCCCACGGCCCGGGCCGCCCGGACCGGCCAGACCACCAACACCCCCGCAGCCGCAGCAGCGCGGCAAACGCCGAATGTCCGCAGCGCACGCAAGGCTGTTGCGGGCGCCCGCCCGGTGCAGGCGCCCGCTCAGGTGCGCTGACCAGCCGACCGCAGGCAGGCGGCCCCACGCCAGGGCCGCCTGCCATTACGCGATCAGCTCGGCCGGCGGGTTCTTCGGGGGCCGGCCCCGCTTGCGCTTGAACGGCAGGATCCTCCCATTCAAGAAGAGCTGCCCTCCCCATACGCCCCATGGCTCGCGCCGCTGGAGCGCCCCGTCCAGGCACGGCTCCTGCACCGGGCAGGCGGCGCAGATCCGCTTGGCCGCGGCGATGTCGCCGATCTCCTCGGAGAAGAAGAGCCCCAGCAGGCCTCCT
>DASYMT010000098.1:0-2034 GCA_036008925.1 Acidimicrobiales bacterium
CTACGGCTACGACATCGTGCGCCGCCTGCGCGAGTCGGGGCTGGAGGACGTGGGCGACGCCTCCGTCTACGGCACCCTCCGCCGCCTCTTCCAAGCCGGGGCGCTCAGCTCGTACGTGGTGCCGTCCGAGGAGGGCCCGCACCGCAAGTACTACGCGGTGAACAAGGTGGGCGAGGACCTGTTCCACAAGTCGGCCAAGAACTGGCGCAGCTTCGCCGACACGCTCGACCGCCTGCTGCACGACGCGAAGGAGGCAGCATGACCATGACCTCCACCCCGGCCGACGAGGTCAGCCGCTACGTGGCCGACGTGGCCGCCCACCTCGGGGGCCTCGACCCCGACGAACGGGCCGAGCTGCTCGACGACCTCCAGCAGCACCTCCTCGAAGTGGCGGCCGAGCCCGGCCCGCCTCTGCACGAGCGCCTCGGTCCGCCTGCCGACTATGCCGCTGAGCTGCTCGGCTCGGTGGGGGCGGACCCCGCCGGCGCCTCGGACAAGCCGCCCCTCCGAACCCGCGCCGGGGACCTGGGCCGACGCCTCGGCCTTCCCGCCCGGTGGGCCGAGGCCAGGCGCTTCCTGGGCGAGTTGCGGCCTGCCTGGTGGGTGCTGCGGGGCCTGCTGCTGGCCTGGGTGGGCCTGCGGCTGCTGGTGGGCCACGCCACCAACGCGGCCCTGCTCGTCATCCCGTCGCCCCGGGGCAACGTGTTGGCCGGGCTGGCCGTGACCGCGGTTGGCATCGCCGCCTCGCTCGCCCTGGCCCGTCGCACCGGCCCGGGCCACGGCGGGCGCCGACTGCTGGCCGCGGCCAACGTCGCCCTCGTCCTGGCCGCTGCCCCCCTGCTCCAGAAGGGGCTCGAGCACACGGTCGTGTTCTACGAGAGTGCGCCCGCGGCCGCGCCCGGCCCGTCCTGCCTGGCCAATGGCGCGGGCGTTCCCATCGGGAACCTCTATCCGTACGACAGCGAGGGCCACCCCCTGGACCGGGTGCTGCTGTACGACCAGAGCGGCCGCCCCCTCAACAACCTCTGTCCGGCCGACGTCTCCCCGCAGGGCTACCGGGTCCAGACGGACTACGCCCGCGACGCCAACGGCGCCCGAGTGATCAACGTGTTCCCCCGGTCCCAGACGGTGCTCGGCCCCACGCCCGCCCCGGTGCCGCCGCCCGCCATCGTGATCCCCAAGCTGGCCCCGCCCGGCACGACGACGACTACCACGACCACCACGCAGGCGACGACCACGACCGTCCCGTAGCGTCGGGGGCATGTTCAAAGAGTTCAAGCAGTTCCTGTTCCGCGGCAACCTGCTCGACCTCGCCACCGCCGTCATCATCGGCGTGGCCTTCAACGCCGTGGTCAGCTCGCTGGTGGGCGACGTGATCACGCCCCTCATCGCCGCCGTCGGGGGCAAGCCGGACTTCGGCGACCTCGTGCTCCATGTGGGCGACGGGGCGGTGAAGTACGGCTCGTTCCTCAACGCGGTGCTGCACTTCGTGATCGTGGCCGCCGTGCTGTTCGCCGTCCTCAAGGCCGCGGTCCGGGCCCAGAAGCTGCGGGCCACGACCGACGTGGGGCCGCAGGACGCGCCGCCGCCGTCCGACGAGGCCGTGCTGCTGGCCGAGATCCGCGACCTGCTCCGAGTCCAGCGGGCTTAGCCCCGCCCCGTCCCGCCCGCGGCCCCGCCTTGTGTTCCAGAAGCGGCCGGAGGGCGCTACTGGATGACCCGCTTGCGGAAGCCGTTGATCCCGGCCCACGCCAGCAGCGCGGTGTAGCCCACCATGGCCAGGTAGATCCACGGCAGCGCCATGTGCGGGATGCCCTTGGTCAGCGAGGCCCGGAAGCCCTCGCTCATATACATCAGCGGGTTGATGAGCACGCCCCACCTGAGCCAGGCGATCGGGCCCAGCCGGTCCCACGGGTAGTAGACCGCGCCCAGGAACGTCATCGGGATCACGATCACGCTGAAGACCAGCGGCACCTGCCGGGCCTCGACGGTGGTGCCGATGGCCAGGCCCAGCGCGGCGCCCAGCAGCGTGGC
>DASYMT010000099.1:0-1915 GCA_036008925.1 Acidimicrobiales bacterium
GTCCACGACCGCGGCCCACCCCGGCCCGTCGTACACGGCCGCGTCGGGATCGGCGGCGATGAGCGGGTGGGGCGCCCACTGGAAGGCGAGCGGGTCGGGACCCTGGTTGTCGAGCGTGTAGGACAGGGCCAGGCAGTCGCCCTCGACCGTGGCCCGCCGCCGCAGCCTGTACGGCAGGGCCGCGCCCATGACCGACACCACGACGGCGGCCGGGTCGTCCTCGCCCGTCTCGTCGGTCCACTCCAGGGCCCAGACCTCGCCCTGGTCGGGCAGCCTGCGACCGGCGGCCGGGCCCGCGCCCGGATAGGCGCACTCGGCCACGGTGGGGCAGACCTCGTCCCAGCCGCAGCACTCGTAGGCCGACCACAGGGCCCCGTAGGTCAAGGGGCGCAGGGGGCGCAGCGGGGCGGGGACGAGCCATTCGCGGCCGGTGGCGGTGTCGAGGAGGGAGGCGATCTTGGCCCCCCGCTCGGGGCACACCACGACGCGCAGGCGGTCGCCCGCGAGGCGCCAGGCGCGTCGCGCCAGCCACGCCGTCGGCTCCCGTCCCAGCCCCAATTCCGCTGCCCCTAAAAGCGCCGCCGGCGGGCATGCCCGCCGGGTGGCCTCGTCGCTCCGTGATGCTGCGGTGCGGAGGGTACCAGCGGGAGGGGCTGCTGTTCAGTCCTGAGTGGTCATCCGAATTCGAACAACGCTTACAGAATGGCAACCCGGTCGCGGAACGGGTCCAGGCGGACGTCTGCAGGGTCGAGGTCCGTCACCAGTGTCGTGACGTGTTCCCAGCCGATCGACACGGCGATGGCCCGCTCGCCCAGCTTGGTGGAATCGACCGCCAAAATGACCATCTCGGCCACGGAAGCGAGCGATCGTTTGACCTCGGCCTCTTCGATGGAAACCTCTGATGGCCCCAAGTCGGGGTCGACCGCGGCGGCCGACATCAAAAGCCCGCCCAGCAGCACTTGACTGGCCGTGGCCACGGCCAACGGGCCGACCAGGCTGCCCGTGCGCACGTCCAGCCTGCCCCCGGTGAGCAGGGGGTTGATGCCGGGCCTGCCGTGCAGGGTCTGGAACGTCTCAGGCCCGTTGGTGACGATGGTCAGGTCCCGGGCCGAGTCGAGCATGGCCGCCACCCGGCACACGGTGGACGAGGCGTCCATGCCCATGGCGCCCACCTCTGACACCAGCGGGAGCAGCTTGGACGCGATGCGGGCCTTGGCCCGGCCCCGCTCCCGGGAGCGCTCGCCCGTGGCAAGAGGGCCGATAGACACTGCGCCGCCCCGCACCCGACGGGCCTGGCCGACCGCCTCGAGTTCCTGCAAGTCACGTCGCACCGTCATCTCGCTGACAGCTAAATCACGGGCGGCGTCGCTGATGCGGATACGGCCGTCACCCTCCAACCGGGCACGCAGCCAGGCCAGGCGCTCCTCGGTAGCAAGGTTGCCGGTCATTCCCATCGCATGAACAGTACGTGGGAGTGACGGAAACGTCGCGGTTCCGTCGAAGGAATTCACACTAAAAGAGGGACAAGAAGCGGAAAATGAGAAGGCCGAGGATCGCGGAATTAGCGAACGGGGCAGATGCCGCGAACAATTCCGGGCGGCTTCGATCACAGGGTGGGCAGGGCCGGCGCGGGGGACGGGGCGCCCGGGACAGGGTCACAGAGGGTCACGGGGGAGGTCAGGCAGAGGGTCACCAGGCGCCAGAGCGGCGCGGACCTCTTCGTCGTCGACCTGGTGGAAGTCGGCGTACCAGGCGCCCACGGCCTCGAACTCCTCGGGCGTGCACAGGCAGACGACCTCGTCGGCCAGGCCCGCAGCAGGGTCGGCCAGAGCCCGGCAGGCGGCCGCCGACCCCACGGGCACGGCCACGATCACCGCGGCGGGCGCCTGGCCCGCCCGCACCGCCTGCACCGCGG
>DASYMT010000100.1:0-1992 GCA_036008925.1 Acidimicrobiales bacterium
TCTGCCTGCGGGTCAACTCGGCTGAGGAGCTGATCGAGACCGTGCAGCGGCTGGAGCCGGTCTTCGGCGGCATCAACCTGGAGGACATCGCGGCCCCCCGCTGCTTCGAGGTGGAGGAGCGGCTGAAGGCCAGCCTCGACATCCCCGTCTTCCACGACGACCAGCACGGCACCGCCGTGGTGGTGCTGGCCGCGCTGACCAACGCCCTCAAGGTGGTGGACAAGAAGATGGGCGACCTGAAGGTGGTGATGGCGGGCGTGGGCGCGGCGGGCGTGGCGATCACCAAGATCCTTCTCCAGGCGGGCGTGCCCAACGTGATCGGCGTGGACCGCAAGGGCGCCGTCTATGAAGGACGGGCCGACCTCGACGCGTCCAAGCAGTGGTTCGCCGAGCACACCAACCCGGAGCTGCGGCGGGGCTCGCTGCACGAGGTCATGCCCGGGGCCGACGTGTTCATCGGCGTCAGCGGGCCCGGCCTCGTCCTGCGGGACGACCTGCGGGTCATGCACAACGACCCCATCGTGTTCGCCCTGGCCAACCCCGATCCCGAGATCACGCCCGAGGAGGCCGAGGGCCTGGTGGCGGTCATGGCCACCGGGCGCAGCGACTACCCGAACCAGATCAACAACGTGCTGTGCTTCCCCGGCATCTTCCGGGGCGCGCTGGACGCGGGGGCCACGCAGATCACCGAGGGCATGAAGCTGGCCGCGGCCCAGGCCATCGCCGCGGCCGTGCCCGACGAGGAGCTGTCGTCCGGCTACATCGTGCCCAGCGTGTTCAACAAGCGGGTGGTCGAGCTGGTGGCGTCGGCGGTGGCTGAAGCGGCAGTGGTCGACGGCGTGGTGCGCACGACGCACGCGCACACCTGGGGCTGACGGCCGGCGATGGCGGCGGTTGAGGCGGTCACCTTCGACTTCTGGAACACCCTCGTCTACGAGGAGCGCGGCCACCTGCGGGGGCGGCGGCTGGAGGCGTGGTCCGGGATCCTGGAAGACGTCGGCTTCGCCATCGAGCGCGAGCGGCTGGACGCGGCGTTCGACGCCTCGTGGGAGCGCTACGTCGAGTCGTGGACGGCCAACCAGCAGTACCAGGCGGCCCAGGCGGCCGAGGACATCTTGGAGGGCCTCGGGTTCGACGTGCCCATCGACGTGCGGGCCGAGCTGCTGGAGGCGTTCGGCCGGGCGGGCGAGGACGCCGAACTGCACCTCACCGAGGGCGTGGCCGACACGCTGGCCGCCCTGAAGGACGCGGGCATCCGGCTCGGCATCATCTGCGACGTGGGCATGACGGCGTCGTCGATCCTGCGCGAGCACCTGATCCGGCACGGGGTCCTGCCCTTGTTCGACCACTGGTCGTTCTCCGACGAGGTGGGCGCCTACAAGCCGTCCAAGGTGATCTTCGAGCACGCCTTGGAGGGGCTGGGCAGCCCGGTGCCGGAGCGGGTCGCGCACGTGGGCGACATCCGCCGCACCGACATCGCCGGGGCCAAGGCCATGGGGATGGTGGCGGTGCGGTACACGGGCGTGAGCGACGACCAGAGCCAGCCCGAGCCCGAGGGCGACCACGTGGTGGCCAGCCACGCCGCCCTGCTCGACGTCCTCGGCGTCTGAGCCCCTGTAGCCGGCGATGACCGAGCGCGGTCTGGTCGCGCTGACGTCGGTATGCCGACGTGAGCGCGATCAAAGCCCTCTCGGACCCTGAGCGCCGGATGAGGGGCTTACCGGGCGCGAACCTGGGGCAGCCCGGCCGCGAACCACAGCCTCCTTACGGTCCGCCAGATGGACGTCACCACGAACCGGACGACAAGCCGAGGCGAGCTGGGCCGGAGGATGCTGAACAAGGTCCCCGAAGTCACCGTCTACTTCTGGGTGATCAAGGTGCTGGCCACCACGGTGGGCGAGACGGCGGCCGACTTCCTCAACACCAACCTGCACTTGGGCCTGACCGCCACCACCATCGTCATGTCCGCGGGGCTGGCCGCCGCGCTCTCCT
>DASYMT010000101.1:0-6356 GCA_036008925.1 Acidimicrobiales bacterium
CACCCGGTCGCGCTGCGCCTGCCGGTAGGTCGCGAGCCACGCCGGGTCGTACGACGACGGCTGGGGCCACGGGCGCCAGCCGTTGTCCGGGGAGTACATGTCCAGCGCGGGGTCGACCGAGAACGGGTCGGCCTCGTCGGTCACCGACGGGTCGATGGCCTGCATCAAGAACACGCCCTCGCCCGGATGGGCGGCCAGCAGGACGAGGGCGTCGCCGGTGGGGTCGAGGGCCTGGGCATAGGCGTGCAGCGCGCCGCCCCCCGAGTTGCCGAGGAGCACCACCCGCTCGGCCCCGTGCGCCCGGGCCCACGCGATGCCGGCCTGGACGTCGAGCACGGCCTTGTCGTGCAGGCAGTCGGCGTCGTTGTTCACGTACCGGGTGGCGTAGCCGAGCACGGCGCAGCCCGCGGCAGTGAGGTAGGGAACGGCGTAGTGGGCGGAGAAGTCGGCCCGCGGGTGGGTGAGGACCACGGCCGTGCGCCACGGGCCGCTCGGCGTGTACCAGACCCCGCGCACCACCGCCCCGCCGGGCGACACCGCCGTCATGGGGACGCCGTCGGGGACCGGCCCGTCGTCCGGGTCGGGCCAGTAGCCCAGGACGGGCCGGGTCAACTGCGAACGACGGGGCGGTGGACGGTGACCGCGGGCGGGTCGGACAGCGGCGGCCGGTCGGCGTGCAGCAGGCGCTCGGCCTCCTCCGCGTCGGCGTGGTCGAGGGGGCGCACGTCGCAGCAGAACTCGACCAGGATGCCGTTGGGGTCGGTGATGTAGATCGAGCGGCAGAAGCCGTGGTCGACCTCGGCCACCGTGTGCCCGTGCTCCTGCCAGCGTTGCCGGTGGGCGGCCAGGTCGTCGAGGGTGGGCGCGTCGAAGGCCAGGTGGTTGACCCACGGGGGCAGGCCGAACGAGCGGGACAGGTCGGTGGGGAAGGCGTCGCCGATGGCCTCGTCGTGCAGGTCCCAGAAGGCGATCATGCCCTTGCCGCCCGTGCCCTTGCCGACCGTGTCCGCGCCGTTCGTGTCGTCGCCGTTGGTGTCGTAGAAGACGTGCCGGGCCCAGCCGCCGGGGGTGTCGGTGGGGGCGGCGACCACCTTGGCCAGCCGAAAGCCCATGACCTCGGTGTAGAAGGCGTGGGTGGCGGCCAGGTCGCGGGTGGCGAAGGCGACGTGGTTGAAGGCCATGGGGCCAGCCTCGCGCCGGGGCGGGCTTGCAGCAACGGGGACCGGGTTGGAAGGGACGACCCGACGAGCTGACGCCCGCCGAGCCGAGAGGTTGGAGGGGCCCGGCCCCCGCTGCTGACGATGGTGGACACCGGCTGGGTCGGCAACCACTCACAGTGGTTATCGGCGGTGGTCCCGAAAGCTTGACGCCTGATTTCGGGGCTACCGTGGCCGTGGTGCGCCGTCCCGAGCTGACCCTCGTCGCCGTGTGCTCGGGGTGGGGGACGATCCCGCTGCTCGTGCGCCACGTCGACCTGCCCGCCTCGGCCATCGTGTTCAGCAGGCTGAGCATCGCCGCCGTGGGCCTGGGGGCGGTGGTGGTGGCCGAGCGCCGGCGTGGTCGAGGCGGGAGGCGGCTGCTGTCCTTCCGGCCCGGGCTGTGCGCGGCGGCCGCGGCGATCCTGGCCGTGCACTGGCTGGCCCTCTTCGCCGCCTACGAGCGGGCGGCCAGCGGCACCGTCATCCTCATCGTGTACCTGGCCCCGGTGGGGGTGGCCGCGCTGGCGCCGCTGCTCCTGGGCGAGCGGCACGGCCGGCGGACGCTGGCTGCGCTGGCCCTCGGGCTGGCCGGGTTCGTGCTGGTGGCCGCGCCCGCAGTGCGCTCCTCGTCGGTGGCCGGCCTGCTGCTGGCCGGGCTGGCCGCAGTCACCTTCGTGGCCCTGGTGCTGGTGTCGAAGCCGCTGGCCGAGGCGTACGGCGGCCTGCGCATCGCCTTCATGGAGATGGCAGGGGCCACCGTCCTGCTGGCCCCGGTGGCGGCCGCGTCGGGCTGGGGGCCGCCCCGGCCCGCGTGGGGCTGGCTGGTGGTGCTCGGCCTGGTCCACACCGCCCTGGGCACCGCCCTCTACCTGGAGGGGCTGGCCCGGGTGCCCGCCACCCACGTGGCCATCCTCGGCTATTTGGAGCCTGCGGCCGTGGTCGTGCTCGGATGGCTGTTCCTGAACGAGGACCCCGGCCCGTCGACCCTGGTGGGCGGGGCCCTCATCGTGGCCGCCGGGTGGCTGACCGTCGCCCGGCCTGTTGTGGAGGTGCCGACCGGTGTTCCTGGGTGACCAGCTCCTGCCCTTCCTCGTCCTCGCCCTGGGCGGGGCCATGTTCGTGGGCAACGGGCTGGCCCTCGTGCGCCCGCCCGCCCGCCCCAAGTCGGGCGAGCTCGAGCGGGCGCCGGTGGGGCGCAGCGTGGCCATGATGGCCATCGGGTTCGTGGCCGGGGCCTGGGCCCTGGCCAGCCTGCTGACCGGCTGACCAACTGACCGGCGGCCCAACGCGAGGCGAAGATGGGCGGGGGTCCCCCACTGCCCCCCAGCAGAGGGGGACCCCCATGCTCGGGCTGCGCCGTGTGCCGTGAGGCCGGCGCGGCCCGGGCCTTGCTGCGGTGCCTTCCATGATGCGGGATCAGGCCGGGCCGGTCACGGGCCATCTCGCCGGGCGGTGTCACAGGTGGCCCGCGGTCTGGTTCGCCCCGCTTTGCCCCAGAACTGCACCAGAGCTCCCCCGGTTCGCACCGGTTCGCCCGGACCCCGCTACCGCCCGGTGGAGCCGAAGCCGCCCGCGTTGCGCTGGGCCGGGGGCAGCTCGTCCACCTCGCGCCACTGGGCGTGGCCGACGGCGAGGATGACGAGTTGGGCGATGCGGTCGCCCCGGCGGATCTCGTAAGGCTCGGCCGGGTCGAGGTTGACCAGTGCCACCCGCAGCTCGTCCCGGTAGCCGCAGTCGATCAGGCCGGGCGTGTTGAGCACGGTCACCCCGTGCTTGACGGCCAGCCCGCTGCGGGGCTGCACGAACCCGGCGTGGCCGGGAGGGATGGCGATGGCGATCCCCGTCCCGATCAGCGCCCGCCCGCCCGCCGGGGCCAGCACCGCGCCCTCCCGGGCCACCAGGTCGAGGCCCGCGTCGCCCGGGTGGGCGTAGCCGGGCAGGTCGAGGCCGGGGTCGAGGCGGCGGACCAAAAGCTCCAGGGGCGGACAGGGTTCCACGGCCGCGGAGCATAGGAGGCGCCGATGCCGTTGCGGCCATAGGCGCTTTGCCCGTAAGCCCATAGACGCTCCTTGACAATTTGTGACGAATTGTTCCTTCATTTCCCTTTTCTTCGCTACCCATAGAATGCATACTCCGACCTGGCGGGGGGCCGGACAGGGGGAACATGCGAAGGGTTGTTGCAGTACTGCCGCTGGTGGTCGCCGGCCTCATTTGGTCGGCCGCGCCAGCCCGGGCCGCGGGCAATTGCGCGTCGCCCTACGGAAGCCATTATTTCGATGGCTTTACCGCCAGTGACACCAGCACGGGGCCCCCGGCCGGGACCATCTACGGGGTGGTGGCCGACGTGAAGTACACGGCCGCCCCGAAGCTCTGCAAGCTCACCGGCAACGCCACGGTGGACCAGGGCTCCCGGATCAGTTGGTGGGTGATGGTGAACTCGCCCGCCAGCCAGTACAGGTACGCCCAGGTGGGCTACCTGCGCAGCGGCAACGGGTCCAACGCCGCGATCTTCACCGAGTACAACGACGGGACGAAGACCGACTTCAACACCGTGCCCCAGACCAGTTGGCGGCTCGACTTCTATACGCCGGACCCGGTTGACGGCAGCGTCCACGCCTTGGCGGTGGGGCTGAACTCGGGGGGGAACCGGTTGAACATGACGTTCGACGGCCAGGTCCTGATGACCACGCCGTTCGACCCGCGGGTGGCGTGGCCGGGCACCTGGAACGGCCAGGTCTTCGCCGAGACCCACGACCTGGGGGACGACGTGCCGGGGGGCAAGTACACCCCCACCACCTTCCGCAACATCCGGTACTGGAGCACCTACGGCTGGGGCAACCAGGTGGCCATCGTGCCGCGCTCCAGTAGCGCGGACTACAGGAACGCGTGGGCCGGCATCGACGGCATGGACGTTTGGACAGAGCGCATCGACCCCGGCTGCCCGACGTGCGGCCAGGGCTAGAGAGGACACGGACATGAACAAGCTGAGGAAGTGGGGGAAGTGGCTGGCCCTGCCCGCCGCGGGCGTGGTCGGGTTCAGCACCCTGCCGGGGAGCTCGCAGGCCGGGGCCAGCGGGGCGCCCGCCTGCGCGGCCGGGCAGGCCCGGGCCTATGCCCAGATTGACCCGACCAAGCGGTTCACCGAGTTGTCCGGCCTTCCCGCCTCGGTGGGGGGAGCGGCCACGCCGGAGGCCGCCGTCAACATCGTCAACAGCCGGTGGTTCGTGGGCGACGACCTCTACACCAGGCACTCGGGCAGTTTCTGCGCAGCCCTGGGCCGGGTGTCGGACGAGGACTGGCACGGGCCGGACGGCACATTGATGCTGGACAACCGGCTGGTCTGGGCCGTGTTCGTCTGGGGGCTCCAGGTCGACCCCAACGGCGGTGGCAGCATGACGCCGGAGCAGGCCAAGGCCTCGGCCCACAACGGCATGATCTTCTGGGTCGACGTGGCGACCGGGGCCTTCCTCGGAGGAGGCAGTTACCAGTAGCCATGCAGGGTCGAATCGGGCGGGTGGCCGTCCTCTTGGTGCTGCTTACGTCGGCCTGTTCGAACAGCGCGGGCCAACACGGCGTCATCACCACCACGAGCACCAGCCGCCCGCCCGACAGCCCCGCCTTCGAGACCGCGGCCCTGGAGCGCGTCGGCCACCTCCAGGGCATCCATCTGCTGGCCGAAGGGTCGCGGGAGAAGGCCAACGCCGAGCAACTGGCGCTGGACGCCTTCAAGCACTGGGAAGCGCAGACGGCGCTGCGAACTCCTCATGCCTACGGCGGGACGTGGACGGGCAAGGCCGGTACCGATCCGCCTGTCCCCGTCTGGGTGGTGGTGGCCGACGGCATCGGCCCACGCGGGTTTCTGAGCCGTGACGCGGCCGTGGTGTCCGCACGGGACGGCACCACGCTCGACATGTTCGGGCTGCCCGTCGCCCTCTAGGAGCCGTATCGTCCGGCCATGGCAACGGTGCTGCGGCTGGGCCGCTACCCGGTGAAGTCCTTCCAAGGCGAGACGCTCGACAGCGCCGACGTCACCGACCGGGGCGTCCCCGGCGACCGCCGGTGGGCCGTCGTGGACCAGGCCACGGGCAAGGCCCTGTCGGCCAAGCGGGAGGGCCGCCTGCTGGCGGCCGAGGCCCGCACCGACCCCCGCTCTGGCCGCGGCCCTGACGGCGGCACCGTGATCGTGCGCCTGCCCGATGGCCGCGAGCACGAGGCGGGCGACCCCGGCCTGGACAAGGCGGCCAGCGCCTGGCTGGACCGGGACGTGCGGGTGGAGCAAGCCCGCGACGACGTCCCCCGGGTCTATGAGTTCAACATCAGCTCGGAGGACGAGTCGTCGCCCCTGCTCGACATCCCCTGCCCCACCGGCACGTTCCTCGACCTGGCCGCCGTGCACATCCTGACCACGGCCAGCCTGCGGGCCATCGCCGCCCTCTACCCCGACGGCGCATGGGAGCTTCCCCGGTTCCGCCCCACCGTCGTGGTCGAGGCCGACGGCGACGAGTTCGTGGAGGACGAGTGGATCGGCCGGGCCGTGCGCATCGGCGGCGCAGGCGGCGTCGTCCTCAACCCGTTCATGCCCACGGTCCGCTGCACGATGACCACCCGGGCCCAGCTCGGCCTGCCCCGCGACCTCGACATCGCCAAGACCGTCAACCGCCAGCACGGCGGCAGCCTGGGCATCTATTGCACGGTGGTCGAGCCGGGTCGGGTCAGCGTGGGGGACGCGCTCACCGTCGGCTGATTGTCGGACGCATCGCCGGGCCGATTGTCGGACGCATCGCCGGGTTGACCATCGGGTGAACGGAGAGTTGCCGGGGGCCGTCCCCCACTGACTACGTTTCGCCCATGCGGTTCCGCCTGGTCCCGACCGACGACCGCTTCTTCGGTCTGTTCTCCGACTCCGCCCGCAACGCCGAGGAGTGCGCCCGCCGCCTCCGCGAGCTGCTGGCCGACCCGACCGACGCGGCGGGCCTGGGCCGGGTCATCGAGTGCGAGCGACGGGGAGACGAGCTCACCCACGAGATCCTCCACCGCCTCGACACCAGCTTCGTCACCCCCTTCGACCGCGAGGACATCCACGCCCTGGCCGAGGAGATGGACGACGCGGTCGACGACATGCACGCGGTGGCCGCCCTCATGCAGGTGGTCAACCTC
>DASYMT010000102.1:0-3383 GCA_036008925.1 Acidimicrobiales bacterium
CACGGGCGGCCCGACCGGCTGGTGGCCGGGGCCCGGGCCTTGGCCAAGTGGGGGGCCACGCCCGCGGCCGGATATGCGGCGTCGGCCATCCGCCATCCGGACGAGATCGCGGTGATCGACGAGCGGGGGGCGCTGACGTTCCGCCAGTTGCACGAGCGGACCAACGCGCTGGCCCACGGGCTGCGGGTGCTCGGCGTGCAGGAGGGCGACGGCGTGGCCGTGCTGTGCCGCAACCACCGGGGCTTCATCGAGGCGGTGGTGGCCGCGTCCAAGCTGGGCGCCAACGTGCTGCTGCTCAACACCGGGTTCTCGGGGCCGCAGACCTGCGACGTGCTGGACCGCGAGGGCGCATCGGCCGTTGTGTTCGACAGCGAGTTCACGGAGATCGTGGCGGGCGCGGCCGAGGGCCGGGCCCAGGTGGTGGCCTGGCACGAGGGCCACGCCCCCGTCCCCACCATCGACACGCTCATCGCCGACCACCCCGCCACCGAGCTGTCGCCCCCGGCCAAGGCCGGGCGGGTGGTGATCCTCACGTCGGGGACCACGGGCACGCCCAAGGGGGCGCCCCGCACGACGCCCAAGTCGCTCGACTCGGCTGTCGCCCTGTTCTCGCGCATTCCGCTCAAGGCCCGCCAGACCACGGTGATCGCCGCGCCCATGTTCCACGCGTGGGGGTTGGCCCACCTGACGCTGGGGATGGCGCTGTCGTCCACCGTCGTGCTGCAACGGCGGTTCGACCCCGAGGACACGCTGCGGGCCATGGCCACCCACCGGGCCTCGGCCCTCGCCGTCGTACCGGTCATGCTTCAGCGCATCGTGGCCCTGCCGGACGACGTGCGGGCCCGGTACGACACGTCGGCGCTGAAGGTGACGGCGGCCAGCGGCTCGGCCTTGACCGGCGAGCTGGCCACCCGGTGGATGGACGCCTTCGGCGACAACCTCTACAACCTCTACGGCTCGACCGAGGTGGCCTGGGCCACCATCGCCACCCCCGAGGAGCTGCGGGGGGCGCCGGGGACGGCCGGGCGGCCGCCGCTCGGGACCGTGGTGCGGGTGCTGGACGAGGAGGGACGCGAGGTGCCCACGGGCCAGACGGGCCGGATCTTCGTGGGCAGCGACATGCTGTTCGAGGGCTACACCGGCGGGGGCAGCAAGGTGGTGGTGGACGGCCTCATGTCGGTTGGGGACATGGGCCACTACGACGCCAACGGCCTGCTGTTCGTAGAGGGCCGCGACGACGACATGATCGTGTCGGGCGGCGAGAACGTGTTTCCCAGCGAGGTCGAGGACCTGCTCGCCCGGCACCCGGCGGTGGCCGACGTTGCCGTGATCGGCGTGTCGGACGACGAGTTCGGCCAGCGCCTCAAGGCCTTCGTGGTGCGCCGCCCCGGGGCCGAGGTCACCGAGCCGGCCGTGCAGGCCTACGTGAAGGAGCACCTGGCCCGCTACAAGGTGCCGCGCGAAGTCGTGTTCTTGGAGGAACTGCCCCGCAACGCCAGCGGCAAAGTCCTCAAGCGCGAGCTGCGGGACCTGTAGCCGCGTCCCTCGTCAGCCGGGGATGTTGCGGGGGTCCTTGCCGTAGGTGAACTCCTCGGCGATCCGGCCGTCGCTGGTGTGCACGAGCACTTGGCCGAGGTCGGCCTGCTGGGCGTACTCCCGGGCCATCTGCACGGCCCGGTCCTTGTTGTCGACGAGGGCGTCGTACGTGGCGTCCTCTTCGTTCTTGACCTTCCAACTGTTGGCGTCGGGGATGACGTGGAACGTGGTGCGGTCGGGCAATGTGCGCTCCTGGATCGGGGGGTCGGGGTGCTGCTGCTAGGTGAGCAGCAGCACCAGGATGATGATGACGATGAGGGTGCCGATGCCGATATACATGTCCCTCGGCGTGCCCATCGATCCGGGGCCGCAAACCTGCGTTCGGGGCCGTTCGATTGGGTCGCGCAAGGGCATGCCGCCTGCTCCCCCTCGGCGGTTTGGCCCGGTCGAGCGGCGGGGACAGTCGCGGCCATGATCGCCTTCTTCCTCCTCCTGGTCCTGCTGATGGTCCTGGTGGCCGTCTGCGTCCCCCTGCTGCAAGGCGGCGGGCGCCGGGTGGTCTATGAGCGCCGGGCCCGGGTGTACGACCGGGACGTGGTCGAGGTGGCGGACGACGACATCGTCGTTGCGCGCCGCCGCCGGGTCCGCTGAGCCACTCCCCGCTTCACCTCGCGTTTCCACAGGCACTGTCCCTGTGGAAACGCGAGTAGGGGGTGCTGTTCGGGGCCCATGTGCGGCAGACGGGCGGGTTGCTCAAGGCCATCGAGCGGGGCGAGCGCTCGGGCTTCGACGTCATCCAGGTGTTCACCCAGAGCCCCCGCCAGTGGCGGCCAACGCCGCGGGACGCAGAGGAGCTGGCCGCCCTCAACCAGCGGCGGCGGGACAGTCCCACCCTGGTCGACTGGGTGTGCCACGCCACCTACCTCATCAACCTGGCCAGCCCGGACGAGGCCCAGCGCCGGCGGTCGGCCGACTGCCTGACCGGCAACATGCAGGTGGCCACCGCACTGGGCGCGTCGTCCGTCATCCTCCACGCGGGCAGCCACATGGGCGCGGGGCTGAAGGCCCGGCTGCCCGTCATCGCCCAGGCCATCACCGCCGCCCTCGACGCCACGCCCGACGGCTGTGGCCTGCTGCTGGAGAACACGGCGGGCGCGGGCGGGACCATCGGCCGCAGCTTCGACGAGCTGGCCGCCATGGTCGACGCCGCGGGCGGCCACCCCCGGCTCGGCGTCTGCCTCGACAGCCAGCACCTGTGGGCCGCGGGCATCGACTTCGCCACGCCCGAGGGCATGGACGCGGTCGTCGCCTCCCTCGACCGGGCCGTCGGCGTCGAGCGCCTGCGCTGCCTCCACCTCAACGACTCCAAGGTGCCGCTCGGCGGCCAGCGGGACCGGCACGCCAACCTGGGCGAGGGCGAGATCGGCGAGGCGGGCCTGGCCGCCTTCCTGGGCCACCCGCGGGTGCAGGGCCTCCCCGCCCTCATGGAGTTCGAGGGCTACGGCGGCGACGGGGCCGACAAGGACGACCTCGACGCCGCCCGCCTCCTGCACGCCCGGGGCCTGGACCTCTATCCGCCAGGCTGACCCGCGCCAGGCTGACCCTGCGCCGCCGCGCCGAGACAGGGCGGCGGGTTGAGGGCGGCGGCGGGCGGGAAGGTTGCACCCCATGAACGCGCTCACCCTTCTCAAGCAGGACCACCAGAACGTCGACGCCCTCTTCGAGCGGTTCGAGGAGCTGGCCAAGGGCAACGGGACCAAGGCCAAGGCCGACGTCGTCCAGAAGATCATCACCCACCTGTCCGTCCACGCCGCCATCGAGGAGCAGGTCTTCTACCCGGCCGTGCG
>DASYMT010000103.1:0-2032 GCA_036008925.1 Acidimicrobiales bacterium
TGTTGCTCTCATGGGCCTGGTCAGGCGGCGGGCTCGGGGGCGAACGTCTGCCAGAGCTCGGCGTAGCGGCCACCCGCGGCGAGCAACTCGGCATGCGTCCCCTGCTCCACCACGAGCCCGCCGTCGACCACCACGATCCGGTCGGCCGACGCGGCCGTGCGCAGCCGATGGGCAATGACGAACGTCGTCCGGCCCCGCGACACCAGGCCCATGGCCCGCTGGACCCGGGCCTCGGTGGCCAGGTCGAGGTTCGAGGTGGCCTCGTCGAGCAGCAGGATCACCGGGTCGACCAGCCGGGCCCGGGCCAGGGCGATCAACTGGCGCTGGCCCGCCGACAGCGACCGGCCCCGCTCGGTGACGACGTGCAGGTACCCGTCCGACAGGCCCGCGATGAAGTCGTGCGCCCCCACCGCCCGGGCCGCCTCCTCCACCTCGGCGTCGGTCGCGTCGGGCCGCCCGTAGGCGATGTTGTCGCGCAGCGTCCCCGAGAACAGGAAGGGCTCCTGGGGCACATAGCCCAACTGGCGGCGGAACCCGCCCAACTCCAATTCCGAGAGGGGCACGCCGTCGATGAGGATGCGCCCGCCGGTCGGGTCGTAGAAGCGGGCCACCAGCTTGACCACGGTCGACTTGCCCGCCCCCGTCTCGCCCACCAGCGCCACCAGCTCGCCCGGGACCACCTCCAGGTCGATGCCCCTGAGCGCCTCGCCCACCCCGCCCGGGTAGGCGAAGTGCACGTTCTCGAAGGTGACCGCGCCGCGCAGCCGCCCCGGCTGCACCGGGCTGTCGGCCGGGGGCGTGCCCGTGGGCGTGGCCATCAGCTCGTCGATCTTGTCGGTGGAGGCCCGGGCCTGCTGGTAGGTGTCGAACACCTGCGAGAGCTGTTGGATGGGGGCGAAGAGGAGCTGTAGATACAAGAGGAAGGCGATGAGCTCGCCCGGGCTGAGCTGGCCCCGCCGCACCAACTGGGCCCCGTACCCGAGCACCACCACGGCGGCCACCTCGGACAGGAACTCCACGAAGGGGAAGAAGGTGGCCACCAGCCGCTGGGCCGTGACCCGGGACTGGAGGTGCTCGCCCGCCACCTTGCGGAACTGCTGCTCGTTGCGCCCCTCCCGCGAGTAGGCCTGCGCCACCCGCACGCCCGACAGGCTCTCCTGGAGGTTGGCGTTGACCACGGCCACCCGCTCACGGGCCTCGGCGTAGGCCTTGTCGGACTGGCGTCGGAACCAGGCCATGGCCACGAGCAGGGGCGGGATGACGCTGAAGGTGGCCAGGGCCAGCCGCCAGTTCATGACGAACAGGGCCACGGCGATGCCGCCGAAGCTCATGACGTTGACCACCGCGTTGAGCAGGCCCGTCTGCAACAGCGTGGACAGGGCCTCCACGTCGGTGGTCATGCGGGTCATGATCCGGCCCGCCATCTCCCGGTCGTAGAAGTCGACCGACAGCCGTTGCAGGTGGGCGAAGATCCGCACCCGCAGGGCGAACAGCATCCGCTCCGAGGCCCGGCCCAGATAGCGGGCGTTGGTCCACGTGAGCACCCAGCCCATGAGCACCACGGCCAGGAAGGCCACGGCGGTGGCGTTCAGGGCCTGCTGCGAGTGGCGCACCACGCCGTGGTCGATGCCAGTGCGCACCAGCACGGGCCCGGCCAGGTTCAGCAGCGTCTGGACGACGAGCAGGACGATGCCGATGGCCAACTGCCTGCGGAACGGCCGGGTGAAGCGGCGCAGGGTGAACTGGGGGTCGTAGGCGGCCTGGGCGTCGAGGTCCACGTCGGGCCGGTCCATGACCGGCGGCAGCTTCTCCACCGCCTCCAGCAGCTCGGGCGAGGCGGGCAGGGACATGCCCCCGAAGAACCCGCCGGTGGCGCCGCCCGGCCCCATGGCCGCGTGCCCGGCCTGCACCCGGGCCTTGCGGGCCGCCTCCTCGGCCGAGGAGCGGGGCCAGGCGCTCGGCGTGATCCCGTTCGACGATGCCTGGACGGACGACGCCGACGCGTCCTCATCCGTTGTCGGGGGCGGGGCGG
>DASYMT010000104.1:0-1542 GCA_036008925.1 Acidimicrobiales bacterium
CGGTGCGGGAGCAGAACGTTCTTCACATAACCCCGGACGTGCCGATAGAACAGGCAGGCCCCCCACGCGGCGGAACCAAGGAGCGGACTTGATGGACGAGGTCTCGATGGACAGAGCCCAGCGGCTGGTGACGGACTGGCGGGACGAGGCGAGCACGCAGGTCGTGTTCAGCTCCTCCCGAGTGCAGGACCGCCTGTTCAGCCTCTGGGGCGACGTCCGCGACCTGCCCGTCGCCCGTGACGTCGAGGCCTGGCTGACCCTCACCCTGTCCCGGGAGCTGTTCTCGGGCGACGAGATCGTTGCCTTCCTCGACGAGGTCCTGGCCGCCCTGGGCGAGCCCGCCCACCAGGGCTAGCCGCTTCCTGAGCCGAATCCTGAGCCGAACCCCGGGCCACACCCGAGCAGGGGCGGCCCCGCCAAAGTAGGGTCGGCCCCGTGGCCTACGGCGTCGTCGCCATCCTTCTGGGGGGGGTGTTGGGACTGGCGGCCGGGGGCCGTCTGCGCAACCTGGGCGAGCGCCGGCTGGCCGCCTGGCCGCTGCTGTTCGCCGGCGTGTTCCTCCAGGTCCTGAGCAACATCCCCGACGGCCGCCTGTCGGTCGTGCTCCTCGTCGCCTCCTACGCCTCCCTCCTGCTGTTCGCGCTGGCCAACGCCCGCCTGTTCGGCATGGCCCTGGTCGTGGCCGGCCTGGCCTGCAACCTGCTGGTGATCGCGGCCAACCACGGCATGCCCGTGCGCCCCGCGGCCGTCATCGACGCCGGCATCGTCGACCGCCCGGAGGAGCTGGCCGATATCCGGCTCCAGGCCAAGCACCACTTCGAGCGGCCGTCCGACCGGCTCATGCTCCTGGCCGACGTCATCCCCGTGCGCCCCCTGCGCGAGGTGCTGTCCATCGGCGACGTGGTGATGAGCTTCGGCATCGCCGCCGTGGTCGCCGCCCTGATGCGCAAGGGGTCGGCGCATCCGCAGCCCCAACCGACCCGTTCGCTACCCTCCGAAAGGTGACTCTGGTGGACCACGACGCCCTCGAGCAGGAGCTCCGCCGCATCCCCGGCGTCAACGCCGTGCGCATCGTGATGAACGAGGCGGGCGACCCGGTCGAGGTCCACATCCTGGCCGGCGCGGGCAAGGCGCCCAAACAGGTGGTGCGAGACGTGCAGACCGTGGCCCAGGCCGTGTTCGGCGTCGACCTCGACCGCCGCATCATCTCCGTGGTCCAGATGGACGGCACCCTGGTCACCGCGGACGAGTCCAACCGGGTCACCGTCGAGGGCATCTCCAAGTCGCGCACCGGCCACCGCACCACGGCCGAGGTCACGCTGCGACGGGGCATGGACCTAGCCAGCGGCGTGGCCGAGGGCGCGGCGGCGTCGACCACCACGCTGGGCCTGATCGTGCGGGCCGCCTTGTCGGCGCTGGTCAAGCTCGAGCCTGCGGCCGAGCAGTTGGAGATGGAGAGCGTGGCCATGCAGCGGGTAGGCGAGCGCAACTTCGTAGTGGTGAGCCTGGTGCTGTTGTCACCGCCGTACGAGGAGCTGCTGC
>DASYMT010000105.1:0-2011 GCA_036008925.1 Acidimicrobiales bacterium
GATCGGCGCCGGCCTCCCGGTCGCGCTCGGACCGGCGGGCAGCGCCACCGCCTCCGCCTACGTCACCGTGATCGTGTTCTCGCCCCACGCGTTCCCGGCGCCGCCGACGGTGGACCTGGCCGTGAGGGCTGTGTCGGGGAACGACCCGTCCCGGGCCGCCTCGATCCCGGCGCGGGTGATGGACGGCACCTCGTCGCCCGCCCTGAGCCTCGCCCAGGCCGACGGCACGGGCGGCGTCACCTTCCCCCAGTTCTTCAAGGTGACGCCCCCCCTCTTCGCCCAAGGGCCCCCTGGGGGCGCGGTCATCGTCGCCGGCATCACCGGCACCGGTGACAACGTGTTCCGGTTCAAGGCCGAGGTGCAGGCCGGGTCCACCTCCGGGATCACGGCGCGGTACCTCCTCGGGACGTCGACGGACGTGACGAGCCAGATCGCCGACGG
This sequence comes from Acidimicrobiales bacterium, assembly GCA_036008925.1. Taxonomy (GTDB): domain Bacteria; phylum Actinomycetota; class Acidimicrobiia; order Acidimicrobiales; family JAUTXP01; genus DASYMT01. The sequence continues at coordinate 442 of DASYMT010000105.1, forward strand.
CACGCTCACCCTCCAGTGCTACGCGGACTTCGGCTGTCCCCCGCTGCGGGTCGTGCTGACCCCCGGCACCGGCTCGGGAACCTTCACGGCGCTGTTGACGCAGGTGTCGACGATCGACGGGCAGAGCTCCCTCGGGTTCCTCAGCGCCACCCTCTCGGCCGCCGTCGGTCCGGACCTCTACACGTCCCTCCCGCTGGTGGGGCAGCACGTCCACGAGGCGACACCGACCACGCAGCTGTCCGCGGTGGGCGTCCAGACCTCGGGGACCGTCGCCAAGCGCGTGTTCCTGCACAACGAGGCCGACGTGCCCGACACCTTCACGGTGAAGGCCACCCAGGCGAGGGCACCCGGGGACACCGGGACGATGAGCATCACGGCGACGCCGTTCGGCGGAGCGCCCTCCGTCGTCACCCAGCCGGTCCTGGCCGGCACGTACAGGATCACGCTGGCCGCCGGTGACGAGGTGACCCTCGACATCACCGAGTCGGCGGGCCCGACCGCCGGCCTGGCCCCCGCCTCGGTCGTCCTGACGGCCACGTCCGGGCTGGCGCCCACCAAGGTCGACGCGTACGGCGTCACCTTCCCCACCTACTTCTACCGACCCGATGCCGTGCTCACCGGGGCCGACGGGCGAGCCATCGGGCAAGGCATCTATGACAAGGGCATCACCCAGACCGACACCTTCAACACCAGCCTGGCCCCGTCCTCCGTCACCGTGACCTTCGCCGACCGGGGCACCGGCCCGTGGCCGGCCCCGACCCGGGACTCGGTGGTCGTCAAGGCCCCGGCCTCGAGCGCCGACTTCACCGTGTCCTACCGCATCACCACGGGGGGGACCTCCACCGACGTCACCTCGGCGATCACCGGCGCCGGCCTCCCGCTCCAGCTCTTCGCGAACGGCGCGGTGCCGCAGACCCTGGTCGTCACGGTCGCCTCGTCGATCGACGCCCGGGCGGGGCGACCGGGCTACTTCCCGATCACCGTCACCTCGACCACCGCCGTGCCGGCGGGCCTGTCCGACACGGTGGTGGTCGGGCTCTACAACCTGGGGGCCAGCCAGCTGCGCTTCGCCGGGCTCCCGCAGGCCGAGCCGGCCGACATCACCCAGGACGCCGCCGGCATCGCCCGCACCGCGCCGTTCCCCTCGGCCGGGTTCGCCAACGGGGCCAGCTACGGGGCCTACCCCGACCCGACCGGCCAGAAGTTCGCCTACGTGTCGGGATACGACCAGTTCGGCCTCCAGGTGGCTGCCCTCAAGACGACCGCCACCACCTACCGGTTGCAGATGGCTGCGCCGAGCACCGACAGCGCGGACCTCCCGCTGTGGGAGCGCGTGGTGTTCGGCCGCTCGTACTTCAACCGGGGCCAGCTCGTACGGCCCGGCGACCCGCTCGCCGCCGACACGGGCGTCCACCCCAAGATCACCGTCGACGGTCGGGACGTCACGGCCCAGGTGCTGGCCGGCACCTACACGACGCCGAGCCTCCACTCGGGGTCGACCTTCGACCTCCCGGTGGCGTTCGATCCGGGTGCCGCCCAGCGCTACCGCCCGCTCCGCTTCAACCTCATC
>DASYMT010000106.1:0-2494 GCA_036008925.1 Acidimicrobiales bacterium
GGAGTACCGCTACGACGTCGACAAGGACGGCAAGGACGACATCATCACGGCCAACGACCTGGTGATCCCGGCCGGCCAGAAGGTGGCCCTGACGATCACGTCCCGCGACGTGATCCACTCGTTCTGGATCCCCGCCCTCAACGGCAAGCGCGACGCCGTCCCGGGCCGTGAGGCCCCACTGACCCTCGAGGCCGACAAGCCGGGGGTGTTCCGCGGCCAGTGCACGGAGTTCTGCGGCCTGTCCCACGGCTACATGCGGATGCGGGTCGTGGCCCTCGACGACGCCGACTACGCGGCGTGGTCCGCCAACCAGCTCAAGGGGGCGCAGAACCCGACCGGTGCCCTGGCCCTCGAGGGCCAGCAGACCTTCCGCACGACCTGCTCGCAGTGCCACCGCGTGCGGGGGCCTGGCGGCAACGACGCCGAGTTCAAGGGGGCCGCCCTCGTCTCGGGCGCCGCCCCGGACCTCACCCACCTGGCCAGCCGTGGCGTCTTCGCGGGGTCGGTCTTCGACCTGTGGATCGACAAGGACCGCAACGGCGAGGTCGACACCTCCGAGCTCGGCGGCCAGTTCAACGTGGCCGACCTGAAGGCCTGGCTGCGTGACCCGCCGTCCCGCAAGCCGATGTACCCGCAGGGTGGGCGCGGCATGCCCAACCTGCACCTCAGCGAGGCGCAGATCGACGGCCTCGTCGCCTACCTACAGACGCTGGAGTAGCAACGACCGTGTCGAACCTCGAGCGACCGTCCGACGTGCTGGCGCTGCCCAACGGCGCGACCAGCCTCACGCCCCACACCCCCCTCGGCGTCTTCACCCGCCCGCGGGCCAAGACCGGGTGGCGGGCCTGGGTCAGCACCGTCGACCACAAGAAGATCGGGATCATGTACGGCGCCACCGCGCTGTTCTTCTTCGCCATCGGCGGCGCCGAGGCCCTTGCCATCCGGGCCCAGCTGGCCGCCCCGGGCCAGAAGCTCCTCTCCGCCGCGCTCTACAACCAGGTCTTCACGATGCACGGCATCACGATGATCTTCCTGGTCGTGATGCCCATGGGCGCGGCGTTCATGAACTACCTGATCCCCCTCCAGATCGGCGCTCGTGACGTCGCCTTCCCGCGGCTCAACGCCCTGAGCTACTGGACCTTCCTCTTCGGCGGGATCTTCCTCAACACCTCGTGGTTCCTGGGCGGCGGGGCGGACGGCGGCTGGTTCGCCTACGCCCCCAACACCGGGGTCATCTTCTCCCCGAGCCACGGGATGGACTTCTACGCGATCGGCCTGCAGATCACCGGCATCGCGTCGCTGGTCGGCGCCATCAACCTGGTGGTCACCGTGCTCAACATGCGGGCCCCGGGCATGAGCCTCATGAAGATGCCGGTCTTCACCTGGATGGCCTTCGTCACGCAGATGCTGCTGGTCTTCGCCATCCCGGTGATCTCGGTGGCCCTGTTCCTGCTCACCTTCGACCGGTTGTTCGGGGCCAACTTCTTCAACGTGTCCCAAGGGGCGGACCCACTCCTGTGGGAGCACCTGTTCTGGATCTTCGGCCACCCGGAGGTCTACATCCTGATCCTGCCTGCCTTCGGCATCGTGTCCGAGATCATCCCCGTGTTCTCGCGCAAGCCGATCTTCGGCTACCCGTTCATGGTCTTCTCGGGCATCGCCATCGGGTTCATGGGCTGGGGCGTGTGGGCCCACCACATGTTCGCCTCCGGCCTCGGGCCGATCTCGGTGGCCGCCTTCTCGGTGTCGACCATGTTCATCGCCGTGCCCACGGGCGTGAAGATCCTCAACTGGATGGCCACGATGTGGGGCGGGAAGATCACCTTCTCCACGCCGATGCTGTGGTCGATCGGCCTGGTGGCGATGTTCACCATCGGCGGCCTCTCGGGCGTCACCCACGCCGTCGCGCCGGCCGACACCCAGCAGACCGACACGTACTACATCGTCGCCCACTTCCACTACGTCATCTTCGGCGGCGCTCTGTTCGGCTTCATGGGCGGCTTCTACTTCTGGTGGCCCAAGGTGTTCGGCCACTTCCTCGACGAGAAGCTGGGCAAGGTCCACTTCTGGCTGACCCTCATCGGGTTCAACCTCACCTTCGGGCCCATGCACATCCTCGGCCTGCAGGGCATGAGCCGCCGGATCCAGACCTACCGCTCGGGCTACGGCTTCGAGTTCTGGAACATGGTCTCGAGCATCGGCGCCTTCATCATCGCGGCGGCCATGCTGGTCTTCGCCTACAACATCCTCCGCTCCCGCAAGCGGGCCCACCTGCAGGCGCCGCCCGGTCCGGATCCGTGGGACAGCCGGAGCCTGGAGTGGAGCATCCCGTCGCCGACCCCCGAGCACAACTTCGACGACGACCCCGTCGTCACCCGGCTCGACGACTTCTGGCACCGCAAGTACCAGGAGGACGAGCAGGGCCGCCTGGTCCAGGTGCACACGGCCGAGGAGGTCGCCATGCCCGGTGACGGATCGCGATCCCACCTGCCCG
>DASYMT010000107.1:0-6073 GCA_036008925.1 Acidimicrobiales bacterium
CGGGGGAGGAACTCGCCGTTGGAGCACGGGAGCACGTCGACCGGCAGGTCCTGGTTCAGATGTTCGTTCTCGTCCCGGTTGCCCGGCATGTGTGTCTCCTGTGGTCAGGTGTCAGTCAGGGGTCAGAGCGACAGCAGGTACTCGGTCAGCGCTTGCATCTCCTCGGGCGTGAAGCCCATGACGAAGCGCTCGTTGTAGAAGGCGACCGTCTCCAGCAAGGCAGGCCGGGGCGGTGAGTTGACCGGCGTGCGCATGGCCGTGGGGTCGCCGCCCAGGCCCTCGTGGAAGTAGGGGGCGGTGAAGCGCAGGCCCCGCAGGACCGGGGTCTTGAAGCCGCGGACGCGGCCGTCAGGCTCGACCCGGCCGGGGTCGAGCACCGGGTCGCCGAACGGCATCAGGATCTTGTGGAAGCCGCCGTCGGTCCGCTTGGGCCCGATATGGCAGGACCCGCACGCCACCGTGAGGGGGACGTTGAACTCCTGGCCGGGGTCGGTGCCCCGGGCCTGGTCGAACAGGATGCGGCCCCGCTCGGCCAGCACGGGGTCGAAGTCGACGCCCGGGGTGGCGTCGGGCACGTCGAGGGTCTCGACGAAGGCGGCCAGGGCGTCGAGCTGACGGGCGGTGGGCTCCCGGGCCGCGTTCATCTCCAAGGGCGAGGTGACGGCCCCTCTGATCTGCTGCTGGAGGGCGGTGTTGCGGCCGTCCCACGAGAACGGCCCGGTGTCCTTGAGCTGCAGCAGGTGCGGGGTCTGGCGGGGGGCGGTCTTGCCCGCCCCGGTCTGGGCTACCACGTGGTTGCGCCCGTCGGTGAAGGCCGGGCCTGGGTGGCAGGTGGAGCACGACACCCGCAGGCCCGCCACCGTGGGGCCCTGGCTCGGCTGCTGGCCGAAGGCGTCGACGCTGTCGAACAGCGCCTTGCCCTCGGCCACCAGCACGGCCTGCTCGTCGGGAGCGGCGGCGTCGTCCCGCTTGGCCTCAGCCGCTGAGGCGCGGGCCGCGAAGACAAGGGCCACGCCGACGAGGAGGAGCAAAGGCATGCTCCTCCCCGCCGACAATCCGCCTCCCCCAGTCTTCACGGCTGTGCTTTGTCCGGCTTAGTCGACGACCTGGAAGGCGCCGCGCATGGACGGATGGATCCGGCAGAAGAACGTGAACGTCCCGGCCCGGTTGGGCGTCAGCGTCCAGTCCACCCGCTGGGCCGGGTAGAGGCCCACGCCCAACTCCGAGGAGTCGAAGTCCATCACGTCGCCCGCGGTCCCGTTGCCGCCGTTGGCGATCGGGTAGTCGACGGTGGTCGGCCCGGTACACGGGTACGCACAGCTCGTCGCCGTGTGCCACATGTAGTCGAACGTGTCCAGGTTGGTGAACTTGAGCGGCGTGTTCTTCTTGACCTGCGGGACGCCCGCCGCGTTGACCACGTTGAAGTCGGCCACGCCGTAGGTGAAGGCGGCCATGTCGATGCGGTCGACCGAGGGACCGACCTTGTTGGTCAGGCCCTGGCAGGTGTTGCCCGAGCACGAGCCGTGGTTGGCGTTCTCCGGCATCTGGCCGTGGGTGATCTGGCCCCGACGGCAGATGACGGTGTCGCTCGGCGTGCAGTTCCCGGCCATGCCGGTCGGGTAGTTGGCCGTGGTCGGATAGCCGTCCACCACCGTCACCCTCGGGTCGAACACGTCGATGCCGCTGGTGTCGCCGGGGGCGACCCAGCTCATGACGATCCCCATGTTCTCGTACCAGGAGGCGTCCTGGCTGTCGTACACGGCGTTCAGCCGGAGGATGTCCCCGTCCTTGACGAGGATCTTCCAGCCCACGTCCTTGCTGGCCCCGGTCATGGAGAAGTCCCACGAGGTGGGCTTGCCGCCGACCTGGGTCCCGTCCTGCTCATTCCAGTAGACGGCCTCGGAGGTGAGGATGGGCTTCTCCACGCCGTCCCGGACGAGGCTGATCTCGTCGACCAGGCCGCCCGGATGGAGGTGGCCGCCCATGACCACGAGGGTCCCCGTCTTGGTGTCGCCCAGGAAGCCGGGGTCGAACCTCCAATCCTTGCCCTTCACGTCGACCGCCTTGCCCTGTTGGGCCGAGACGTTGCCGAGCGAGTTGTAGCGCGAGCAGTTCTGGGCCGGGTAGGAGCAGGTCAGCTTGCCCGTGACCGGGTCGGCGGCGCCGTGGCCCCGCTGCACGTTGTAGACGGGGTTGAACGGATAGGCCTGGGTCTCCGGGTGGAAGTTGCCGCCGCCCACGTCCAGCCAGATGTTCTTGGTGTTGTTGATAAGCGGCTTGCCGTCGGGCTGCACGGCCTCGGCGTCAGCCGCCTTCACGAAGTCGATGTCGTAGGTGATCCACACGACCGTGGGCTGGGCCGTGGCGTTGTGGATCATGTAGAGGAAGCCCCACGTGTCGCTGGCCAGGACCTTCATGCCGTAGCCCTTGGGCCAGAAGGCGATCGTCTTCTCCTCGCCCGAGGCCATGAACGGGCCGCTGCCGTAGCTGCGTCCCACGTTCAGCCAGGTGCCGTGGTGGAGGTGCAGGGTCTCCACGGGCGGGGCCTTGCCGCTGGGGTCGATGAGGTTGGGCTCGAAGCGGGTCATGTACCCGTCGTAGGCGGGCTTCTCAATGGTCGTGGGCTGGATCATCAGGTCGTTCTGACCCGGCTTCACCACGATGGGCCCGAACACGAAGCGGAGCCGCTTGCACTTGCCCGGGTAGTACTCCGGCACGTCGAACTTCGACTCCGGCTTGCACGGTGCGGCGGGGACGGGCTCAACGAACCCGGCCTCGGGAATGGGCTTTTGCGGGTCGTCCGCCTTGGCGCTCACTGCGGCCCCGGCCAACAGGGCCACGGCCAGCAGGAGCACAGCGCGTACGCGCCGGCGAGTAGGTCGGCCAGACAACGTCTTCCCCCTCCGACGGGCCCATGCGGCCCGGTCAGTCGTCGTGTGCCGTTCGAGTGCGATTGCGCCCTGGCCCCCCCAGAACGACAGGTGCGATTCGGCTCGGTCTCGGTTCCCTGCGGCGGCGACGTGCTGGTGCGCTTGTTTCGGTGTTGCTGTGTTGCGATGTGGCGAACGGCACCTTACATGCCGTGTGCAAAGACTTCTCCTGGTTCGTTCATTCTCCTTCCGGTCTCTCCCGGAAAATCTGACGCGCCCTGGTTTTGCCCAAGAAACGGCCGCGGAGGTGCTCGCGGCGGTTAGCGTCCGGCCCGTGGGCGAGCGGGGGCGCAAGGCGCTGGCCGAGTTCGTGGGGACGGCGCTGTTGGTGGCCGCCGTGGTCGGCTCGGGCATCGCCGCGGCCCGCCTGTCCCCCGGCGACGCCGGCCTCCAGTTGCTGGAGAACGCGGCGGCCACGGCCGGGGCCCTGATCGCCGTCATCCTGGCCGTGGGCCCGGTGTCGGGCGCCCACCTCAACCCGGTGGTGACCCTGGCCGACCGGCTGTTCGGCGGCCTGCCCACCGGCGACGCGGCCGCCTACATCGGCGCCCAGTTCGCGGGCGGGGCCGCGGGGGCGGTGGTGGCCAACCTGATGTTCTCGCTCGACGCGGTGGCCCTGTCGACCAAGCCCCGCAGCGGCGGCGGGCTGTGGCTGGCCGAGGCGGTAGCCACCTTCGGCCTGCTGCTGGTGGTGTTCGGCGTGGCCCGGTCCGGCCGCCCTGGCGCGGCGCCCTTCGCGGTGGCCGCCTACATCGGCGCGGCCTACTTCTTCGCCTCGTCCACCAGCTTCGCCAACCCGGCCGTCACCGCGGCCCGGACCCTGAGCGACACCTTCGCGGGCATCAAGCCCTCGTCGGCCCCCGCCTTTGTGGTGGCTCAGGCGGTGGGCGGGGCGGCCGCCGTGGCGGTCATCCGCGTCCTGTACCCGACGGTGGCCGCGGCCGCCCCCGACGTGGTGGTCCCCCACGAGCACGCCTGACCACGCCCGTGTCCGCCGTTGGCGGTGAGGTGACCGCCGGACGGCGGGTCAGCCCGCCAGGAGGCGGCGCAGGGCAGCCTCGGGGATGCGGGCCCAGTCGGGCCGGTGCCCCCGCTCATAGAGCAGCTCGTACACGGCTTTGTCGAACTCGAAGGCGGCCAGCACCGCCTCCAGCGAGGCCGAGTCGCCCGGCAGCAGGCCCGTCGCCGCACCGCCCGCCATGTACCCCCGCAAGAAGTACCGCCGGTTGCGCTGCTCCCACCTCTCGGCCAACGGCTCCAGCCGCTCCTGATTGGGCTCGGCCCGCTCCACCAGCGCCACCTGCGAGGCGTAGTGGAACGACCGCAGCATCCCGGCCACGTCCTTGAGCGGGGACGACGGGGCCGTGCGCTCCTCCAGGGGCCGGGCGGGCTCGCCCTCGAAGTCGAGCACGTACCACCCGGCGTCGGTCCGCAGCACCTGGCCCAAGTGGTAGTCGCCGTGGACCCGGATGGCGCAGCCCGGGTCGGCCACCGTCCGCAGGCGCTCCACGAAGCGCTCGGCCGCCTCGGGGTCGACGTCGCCGCGCGCCAGCCGGCCGAGCTGGCGCGAGACGAGCGCCGCCCACCCGGCCGGGTCGCCCGGCGACCGCCCGAAGGCGTCGGCCAGGGCCACGTGCATGCGGGCCGTAGTCTCCCCCAGCCGCTCGGCCTCGGGGGCGAAGTCGCCGCCGCACTCGGCCGGGTCATCGCCGTCGGCCGCGTAGAAGTCCCGCAGCGAGGTCAGGGCCAGCGACCACCCCTCCACCGCCTCGGCCAGGAACTGCTGGCAGATGGCCAGGTCGTAGCCGTCCTCCCGCCACACGCCGACCGGGGTGGGCACGTTCTCGAACCCGGCCGCGGTGATGGCGGTCACCACCTCCACGTCCGGGTTGGGGCCAGGCGACAGGCGGCGGAAGAGCTTGAGGATGAGCCGGTTGTCATAGACCAGCGAGGTGTTCGACTGCTCGGCCCCCGCGGGCCGGGCCCACTCGGCCGACTGCCCCGGCGCCACCAGGGGCAGGAGGCCCAACGCCAGCTCCGGGTCGACGGTGGCGTCGTAGACCAGCAGGCCGTCCACCGTGCCGAGCACCGCGGCCTCGTGGCCCTGCACGAAGGCGGGCGGCTCGGTGGCGGGCCGGGTCCCGAGCACGAGCTGGTAGGCGGCCCCGCCCGCCGACACCAGCGCCCACGTCAGCCCCGGCGCCCGCTCGGCCAGCTTGACCACGGCCGCGTCGCCCGCGGTGGACGAGCCCGCGTACCAGCGCTGGCGGGGCAGGTAGTCGGGCAGGAGCTTCTCCAGCGCGGCGGTGTCGATCATGGCTGCTCCACGAGCTGGAACCAGTAGAACTGGTACGGGCCGAGGGTGATGAAGTAGGGAAGCTCGCCGATGCGGGGGAAGGGCACCCGGCCGATGAGCTCGATCGGCGTGCGCCCGTCGAAGCGCTGGAGCGGCAGCTCGGCGGGCTGCGCGAACCGGGAGAGGTTGTTGACGCACAACACGATGTCGTCGCCCTGCTCGCGCACGTACGACAGCACCGAGGGGTTCTCGGCCGGGATGACCTCGAACGTGCCAGTGCCGAACAGCGGGTGCTCCTTGCGCACCTCGAGCGTGCGGCGCATCCAGTGCAGCATCGAGGACGTGTCGCGCATCTCGGCCTCGACGTTCACCGCCTGGTACCCGTACACCGGGTCCATCAGCGGGGGCAGGTAGAGCTGGGCGAAGTCGGCCTTGGAGAACCCGCCGTTGCGGTCGGGCGACCACTGCATCGGGGTGCGCACGCCGTCGCGGTCGCCCAGGTAGATGTTGTCGCCCATGCCGATCTCGTCGCCGTAGTACAGGACCGGCGACCCCGGCATGGAGAAGAGCATGGCGTGGAGCAGCTCGGCCACCCGCCTGTCGTTCTCGACCAGCGGGGCCAGGCGCCGGCCGATGCCGATGTTGCGCCGCATGCGCGGGTCCTTGGCGTACTCCTTGTACATGTAGTCGCGCTCTTCGTCGGTGACCATCTCCAGCGTGAGCTCGTCGTGGTTCCGCAGGAAGATGCCCCATTGGGTGCCGTCGGGGATCTCCGGCGTCTGGGCCAGGATCTCGGTGATCGGCGTGCGCTGCTCGCGGCGGATGGCCATGAACATGCGGGGCATCA
>DASYMT010000108.1:0-6832 GCA_036008925.1 Acidimicrobiales bacterium
ACCGTCGACCGCTTCGAGGGGTCGGTGGCCATCGGCGCCTGCGCGGCGGCCGACCCCGGGCGCCTGCTGCTGGCCCAGCGGGGGAGCGGCCAGGCCCTCTACGTCGGGCTGGCCGAGGACGCCTTCGTGGTGGCCAGCGAGCCCTACGGCCTGGTCGAGGAGACCAACCGGTACGTGCGCCTGGACGGCGAGGCGGTCACCGAGTCGGGCAGCCAGGGCCAGGTCATGGTGCTCGCGCAGGCGGGCGCCGGGACCCTGGCGGGCATGCGCCGACTGGCCTATGACGGGGCCGAGCTTCCTGTCACCGAGGGCGACGTGGTGACGGCCGAGATCACCACCCGCGACATCGACCGGGCGGGCTTCCCCCACTTCCTGCTCAAGGAGATCGGCGAGTCGCCCCAGTCGTTCCGCAAGACGCTGCGGGGCAAGATCGCCGAGCGCGACGGCCGCCTCTCGGTGTCGGTGGGCGACGAGACCCTGCCTCCTGCACTGCGGGCCCGTCTGGCCCGCGGCGAGATCAAGCGCATCGACGTGATCGGCCAGGGCACGGCCGCGGTGGCGGGCCAGAGCGTGGCCGCGGCTCTGACCAGCGCGCTGGCATCGTCGCCCATGCGCGTGCGGTCGCTGCCCGCCACCGAGCTGTCCGGCTTCGAGCTGGACGACGACATGAGCGACGCGCTGGTCATCGCCATCAGCCAGTCGGGCACCACCACCGACACCAACCGCACGGTGGACCTGGTGCGGGCCCGAGGCGGGTCGGTGATCGGCATCGTCAACCGGCGCAACAGTGACCTGGTGGAGAAGGCCGACGGGGTGCTCTACACGTCGGACGGGCGCGACGTGGAGATGAGCGTGGCATCCACCAAGGCGTTCTACGCCCAACTGGCGGCGGGCCAACTGCTGGCCCTGGCCATCGCCAACGAGGTCGGGGTGGGGGACGCGGGCCGGGAGCACACCCTCTTGGCCGCGCTGCGGTCGCTGCCCGCGGCCATGGAGGAGGTGCTGGCCCGCCGGGTCGACATCGCCGCCGCGGCCCGGTTGGCCCCGCCCCGCCGCTCCTGGGCGGTGGTGGGCAACGGCTCGAACCGCATCGCCGCGTCGGAGATCAGGATCAAGCTGTCCGAGCTTTGCTACAAGTCGATCGCCTGCGACGCCACCGAGGACAAAAAGCACATCGACCTGTCGTCGGAGCCGCTGATCTTCGTGTGCGCGGCCGGGCTCGACGGGGCCACGGCCGACGACGTGGCCAAAGAGGTGGCGATCTACAAGGCCCACAAGGCCGCGCCGGTGGTGGTGGCGACCGATGGCGAGGCCCGCTTCGGCGCCGCCTTGGCCGTCATCCACGTCCCCGAGGTGCACCCCGCGGTGGCCTTCGTGCTGTCGACCATGGCGGGCCACCTGTTCGGGTACGAGGCCGCGCTGGCCATCGACGCCCAGGCCCTGTTGTTCCGCGAGGCCAGGGCCGCGGTGGAGTCGCTGGTGGGCGAGGAGGACTCGGACCGCTACCTCGACCGGCTGCGCGAGCTCATCCAGCCGCCGGCCATGCGCATCTTCAGCGCCCTGCGGGCGGGCGACCTCAACGGGCACATGGAGGCGAGCACGGCCGAGCGGGTGGCGTCCCTGCTGCGCTACACGGCGGGCATCGTGCCGCTGGAGGCGTACCAGGTCGAGTACGGAAAGGTGGGTACGCCCGCCGTGCTCATCGAGGACCTCACCTCGGCGCTCACCACCGCCATCGAGGAGCTGACCCGGCCCATCGACGCCATCAAGCACCAGGCCAAGACGGTCACCGTGGGCATCTCCCGGTCCGAGGACGTGCTGTTCCGGGCCCCGCTGGTGGCCGAGGTGCTGGCCGCGGGCGCGGGCCGCGATCGCTTGTCCTACAAGGCTTTGCGCACGTTGCGGAACCTGGGCCCGTCGGTCGAGAGCGTCAACGGCTACACGCGCTATCGCATCGACGGCCGCACCATCACGGTGGTGGACAAGGGGGGCGTGGCCTTGGAGATCCCGTCGCGCACCAAGGCCAACAACGAGCTGCGGGGCACCAAGCACCGGGCCGCCTACGAGCGGGAGGTCACCGTGGCCCGCGGCGCCAGCGACGGCCGCACCGTGATCCTCGTGCCCGAGACCAAGGACAACGAGGTCACCGGCATGACCCTGCTGCACGTGCACTTCGCCGAGGTCCTGCCCGTCGACGTGGTGCGCGAGGTCCTCATGGGCTACCGCAACCGCTACGACGCCCTGGTCGACGCGGTGACCGAGACCGAGCCGTCGTTCGACGACGCCAGGCTGGGCGAGGTGCCGTTCGTGGACCTCATGGTCGAGCCGGTGCACGTGCTGGCCCGGCACTGGCGGTCCCCGCAGGCCCCGTGATCCCCGTTCTCACCGTCGAGGAGATGCGGGCGGTGGACCGCGCCGCGCCCGAGCCGGTGGCGGTGCTGATCGAGCGGGCCGGGGCGGCGGTGGCCCGGGCCGGGTTGGACCTGCTGGGCTCGGCCTACGGCATGCGGGCCGTGGTGGTGGCTGGGCCGGGGAACAACGGAGCCGACGGGCGGGTGGCCGCTCGGCTGCTGGAGCGGCGGGGCGTGCGGGTGCAGGTGGTGGAGGCCAGCTCCGCGGCCGGCGCGGTGCTGCCCGCGTGCGACCTCGTGATCGACGCCGCCTACGGCACGGGCTTCCGGGGCTCGTACGACCCGCCTGATCCGGGGTTCGCGCTGGTGCTGGCCGTGGACATCCCCACCGGCGGGGTCGTGCAGGCCGACGCCACCGTCACGTTCGCGGCGCTCAAGCCCGTCCACCTCTACGACCCCGAGCCGTGCGGCGTGATCGAGGTGGCCGACATCGGGCTCGACGTGAGCGGCGCACGGGCCTGGCTGGTGGAGGACGACGACGTGCGGCTGGGCCTGCCCCGGCGGGGCCGAGACGGGCACAAGTGGGAGTCCGCCGTGTTCGTGGCCGCCGGGTCGGCCGGGATGATGGGCGCGCCGCTGCTGGTGGCCCGCGGGGCCATGCGGGCGGGCTCCGGGTATGGGCGGGTCGGCGTGCCGGGGAGCGAGGCGTCGGCCTGGCCGCCGGGGAACGAGGCGGTGGCCGTGTCGCTTCCTGCTTCGGGGTGGGCGGACTCGGTGCTGGCCGAGTTGGAGCGGTGTCGGGCCTTGGTGGTGGGCCCCGGCCTGGGGCGGTCGGACGAGGCGGCCAAGAACGTGCAGCGGCTGGTGGCCGAGTCGCCCGTGCCCGTGGTGGTGGACGCCGACGGGCTGAACGCCTTGGGCGAACGGCCCTCCATCGGCAGGGACGACGTGGTGCTCACCCCGCATGAAGGCGAGTTCAAGCGGCTGGGCGGGGAGCTGGGCGAGGACCGGCTGGCCGCAGTGCGGGCGCTGGCGTCGGAGACCGGTGCGTGCGTGCTGCTGAAGGGCTCGACCACCACGGTGGCAGCGCCCGACGGGCGGGTGTTGTTCGCCGCCGCAGGGCGGCCTTCACTGGCCACCGCGGGGACGGGCGACGTGCTGGCGGGCGTGATCAGTGCCTTCGCCGCTCGGGGCTTGGACGTGTTCGAGGCCGCCGCCTTCGCCGCCCACGCCCACGGGCGGGCGGCGGGGCTGGGCCTGCGCGAGGGGCTGGTGGCGGGCGACCTGCCCGACCTGGTGGCCCGCTGGCTGAGCCGTGCGTGAGGCCACCGGCCGGCCCGCGTGGGCCGAGGTCGATCTCGACGCGGTGCGGCACAACGCGGCGGTGGTGGCCGGGCTGGCCGGGCCCGCCGAGTTGTGCGCGGTGGTCAAGGCCAACGGCTACGGGCTGGGGGGCGAGGCGCTGGCCGTGGCCGCGTTGGAAGGCGGCGCGAGCAGGCTGGCCGTGGCCCTGGTCGACGAGGGCGTGGCCCTGCGGGAGGCCGGGGTCGACGCGCCTGTTCTTCTGTTGTCGGAGCCGCCCGCCGAGGCCATGGCGGACACGGTGGCCCACCGCCTGACGCCGACCGTCTACACGCGCGGCGGGGTGGAGGCGTTGGCCCGCGTCGTGGGGCATCGGCGGCCGGTGGCGGTCGAGGTCAAGGTCGACACCGGGATGCACCGGGTGGGCGCGACGGCCGACGAGGCGGTGGCCGTGGCCCAGTTGGTGCACGACGCGCCGGGGCTGCGGCTGGAGGGCGTGTGGACGCACCTGGCCGTGGCCGACGAGCCCGAGAACCCGTACACGGCCTTGCAGTTGGAGCGGTTCGAGGAGGTGCGGGACCGGCTGGCCCGGGCCGGGCTTGTGCCCGACCGGGTGCACGCGGCCAACTCGGCCGGGGCCATCGCCCACCCGGCGGCCCGGTACGACATGGTGCGCTGCGGGATCGCCCTCTGCGGGTATGCGCCTTCGGCCCCGCTGGCGGGGATGGCCGACCTGCGCCCCGCGCTCACCCTGCGGGCCCGGGTGTCGTACGTGAAGGAGGTCGACGCCGGGGAGCGCCTGTCGTACGGGCTGCGCTACACCGCGCCGCAGCGGTCGTTCATCGCCACCGTGCCGCTGGGGTATGCCGACGGGGTGCCCCGCCGGCTGTTCGACGTGGGCGGCTGCGTGCTGGTGGGCGGGCGGCGGTGCCCGATCGCGGGCGTCATCACCATGGACCAACTGCTGGTCGACTGCGGGCCCGGCGCGGCGGTGCAGGCGGGCGACGAGGTGGTGCTGCTGGGCAGGCAGGGGGACTCGGAGGTGACGGCCGAGGAGTGGGCGTCGGCGCTGGGGACGATCAACTACGAGGTGCTGTGCGGGATCGGGGCGCGGGTGCCCCGGGTGTACGTGGGCGCGGGGTTGGGTGCGGCGGGCGTGGCGGGACCGGTCGACGTGCAGCAGGGCGTGCTGTGATCACCGACGTGCCCGGCGTGCGGGTGGGGCACTGGACTGCTCCGGGGGACGGCCGGACCGGCTGCACGGTGGTGCTGCTGCCCGCGGGGACGGTGGCGTCGGGCGAGGTCCGGGGCGGTGCGCCGGGGACCCGGGAGTTCGCCCTGCTGGCGCCGGAGCGGCTGGTGTCGCGGGTGGACGCGGTCGTGCTGTCGGGCGGGTCGGCCTTCGGGCTGGCGGCCTGCGACGGCGTGATGGGCTGGTGCGAGGAGCGGGGGATCGGGTTCCCCACGCCCGCCGGGCCGGTGCCGATCGTGGTGGGGATGGTGCTGTACGACTTGCTGGTGGGGTCTTCGGCGGTGCGGCCGGGAGCGGCCGAGGGCCGGGCCGCGTGCGAGGCCGCGGCCGCGGGTTGGTTCGAGGTGGGGGCGGTGGGCGCGGGGACGGGGGCGACGGTGCGCAAGTGGACGGGCGACGTCGCCGACGTGCGGCCCGGCGGGGTGGGGAGCGCGTCGGTGCGGTCGGGCGACCTGGTGGTGGGGGCGCTGTTCGCGGTCAACGCGGTGGGCGACGTGCCGGACGGTGCTGGTGCCGGTGGTGCTGCGCGGCTGCCTGCTCGGCCGGGCGGGTTCACCGAGCAGACGACGATCGGGGTGGTGGCGACGAACGCGGCCTTGGACAAGGTGGGGTGTCTGCTGGTGGCGCAGTCGGCCCACGACGGCCTGGCCCGGGCCCTGGACCCAGCCCACCTCTCGGTCGACGGCGACGCGGTGGTCTCGTGTGCGGTCGGCGGCGTCGACGCGCCGCTCGACCACGTGCGGGTGCTTGCCGCGCTCGCCACCGAGCAGTCGATCCGATCGGCATTGGGCTCGTGAGGAATCGGGTCGGTGTCCCCGCCCTGATCGGCGTGGTCGCCGGTGCGCTGGTCTACGCCTTTTTGACCCGGGTGGTGCGGGCCGAGGGCGTGGTGCGGCCCGCGGTCGTCTTCGGCCTGTTCGCCTTCGTGGTCTGCCTGGTGGCGGGCGCCGCGGGCCGCCGCCGCTGACCGGCCCTGCACGCGACTGGAGGACATAGCCCTCGCTTTCGCGGGGCTATGTCCTCCAGAGTCGGGAAAGCAGCGGGGCTAGTCGTGGTTGGGGCCGTCGTCGTGGCCGCCCCGGCCGCTGCCGCCCGAGGCGCGGTCGCCGCCGTGGTCGTCGTTGGCGTCGTGGTTCGGACCATGATCGCCATGGTCGTCGTTGGCGTCCTCAGCCTCGTTCGTGTCGTCGACCTCGGTGCCGTTGTCGTCCTCGGCGTGGTCACGGCCCCGGTTGTCCTGGGCCGTGTCGGAGACGGCCTGGCCGTGCCCCGGCCCCCGGTTGGTGGAGCGGGCCACACTGGACACGTCCCCGCCGTGGTTGTCGCCGCCCGGCTCCGGCACCGGATGCTCGGCCTCGTTGCCGGCCACGCCGGCGCGGTCGACCGTGGTGTCCGTGGTCGAGGTGGTCGTGGTCGAGTCGTCGACCCGGGCCCGCTGCGAGTCCTCGGCCTTGGGCGCCGCCGGGCGGCTCGACCCCTCAAGGGCGCCTGCCACACCGACGCCGCCGCCGAGCACCAGCACTCCTGAAGCCACCAGAGCCGCCAGTCGCTTGTTCGTCATCAAAATATCTCCTCTTGGTAAGTGCCCCACCGCATGCGTACTCGGCCGGCACCCGGCTGTGAAGGGGCTTTACCGAACCTTTAGCGGGGGTTGGCCCAACCTCCGCCGAACCCTGGCCTAGGCCCGCCACCAGGTGCGCAAAAGGGACCGGTAGGCGGCGTCCCACTCGGCGTACTCGGCCCGCAGCGCAGGCCCTGGCCATTCCTCCGGCAGCAAGGACGAAGGCAGGAGCGGGTCGGCCTGGAAGTGGCGCAGCACGTCGGCCGACAGCACGAAGCCGGGGGCCAGCGCGGCGGGGTCGTCCAAGCCCGGGAGCGACTCGGCCAGCGCCCGCCGGAGCTCCTCGCCGCGGGCGGCCCACCCGTC
>DASYMT010000109.1:0-2402 GCA_036008925.1 Acidimicrobiales bacterium
GGTTGAGACGCCCGCCGACATGGTGGCCCAGGTCAACCAGTTCATCGCCGCGGGCGGCAAGCTCGACCCCAAGACGTCGCTCACCACGGGCTACGACTTCCTCACCGACGGCTCGCAGGCAGTCGACTCCGCCTTGAACAGCCGCATCCCGGCGGCCAGCCGCACCACCCTCATCAACGAGACGTGGGCCAAGTCCGACCAGCTCGCCGCCCTGTTCCCGGCGGGCAGCACGCCTTCGAGCCCCGCCCCGCCTTCGCCGGACGTCAACTCGCTGAACGCCCACTACGACCACACCCGCTCGCTGCCCGCCCTGGGCAACAGCACGGCCGACGAGTCGGACCTGGTGTCCACGGCCGACATCGCCGCCCACCCGCAGACCCTCAACAAGCGGCTCCTGTTCACCATGGGCTGCCACGCGGGCCTGTCGATGCCGAAGGCGTACACCGACGCGGCCGCCAAGGACGCCGACTGGGCCCAGGCCTACCTGGGCGACAACCAGAAGGCAGCCGTCTACCTGGCCAACACCGGCTTCGGCTACGGCGACACGGCCACCGTGGCCCTGTCCGAGGAGCTGATGAAGCAGTTCGCCAGCCGCCTCGACGGCAGCATGACGGTGGGCGAAGCGGCCACGTTCGCCAAGCAGGCCTACTTCGGCCAGCTCGGTGCGTACGGGCCGTATGACGAAAAGGCCATGCAGGAGGCGGCGTTCTACGGGCTGCCCATGTGGAAGATCGCCACGGCCGTGGCCCCGCCCGCGCCGCCCGCCCCGACGTTCATGCCCACCGACGAGGGCAACGGCGTGAAGTCGGCCCACGTCAACGTGGCCCCGACCTTCACGCCCAAGATGAGCAAGGGCGGCGGCACCTTCTTCACCGCCGATGCGCCGAACGCATCGTCGAAGGGGCTTCAAGTCACGCAGTACCGGCCCATCGAGCCCAAGCTGTCGGTCGACGTGACCCCGGCGCCGGGCGCGGGCCTGCCGCCCAACACGGTGGCCCATGGCGTGCTCATCACCGGCCTCACGTCCCACGACGTGCCCGGTGTGCCCGCCGTGGCCCGTCCGGTCATCGACCTGACGGCCAACGAGCCCCCGCCGCCCACCGGTGACGTGGCCTTCCCGACCACGTTCCAGACCCTGTCGTCGTTCAACACGCCGCAGGGCGAGCGCCACCACGCCGTGTTCATGCCCGGCCAGTTCTTCCACGACGCGAGCTGGGCCAACGCAGGCGGTGTCCAGCGGCTATTCGACACCATCGGCGCCGACGTGAAGTACTCCAACAAGCCCGACTTCACGCCGCCGCAGCTCACCGACGTGGACGCCGAGCTCAACGGCACCCAGCTCACCATCAGCCTGGAGGCCTTCGACTCCGCGGGCGCCGTGACCAAGGTGCTCGTACTGGTCAAGGACGGGTCCGGCACGTGGACGCCGCACGAGCTGACCTACGGGGCGGGGGGCGGCTACTACAGCGGCACCTTCACGGTGACCGGCACCCAGTTCGAGTACTTCGCCCAGGCCCAGGACGACGCGGGCAACGTGGGCATCACCACCAACAAGGGCCGTTACTTCAACGCCCTGCCCGCGGGCCAGCAGGCTCCCACGCCGCCGCACCTGGTGACCGACCCGGGCCACGCCAACGGCGAGCACGGCTGGTATCGCAACAATGTGAAGGTGACCCTTGAGGGGCTCCAGAGCGGCGTCACCTACAAGAAGTCGGTGGACGGCGGGCCCGAGTCGACCTATACCGGCCCCATCGACTTCACCACCGACGGCTCGCATTCGGTGAAGGTCAACGGGAGTGACGGGAGCACGGCGGTGCTCGCCGTCGTCATCGACAAGACGCTGCCCACCATCGGGGCCACGCCGGACCGCCCGGCCAACGCCAACGGGTGGTACAACGCGCCGGTGACGGTGACGTTCAACTGCGCCGACGCGCCGCCGGGCTCCGGCATCAACACCTGCACCCCGCCCGTGAAGTTCAGCAACGAAGGCACCAACCAGTCGGCCACCGGCAAGGCCGTCGACTTCGCGGGCAACGAGAAGTCGGTCAGCCTGGCCGGGATCAAGGTCGACAAGACGGCGCCGCTGCTCGGCATCTTCGGCGTACGCGACGGGGGCAAGTACGAGTTGGGCAAGGGGCCTGGGCCCTTCTGCCTCACCTACGACTTCCTCTCGGGCGGCGCGACCTGTACCGGCGTCACCACCGGCGGCCTGGCCAACGGGGTGGGCAGCTTCACCTACACGGCCACGGCCAAGGACCGGGCGGGCAACACCATCACCAAGTCGGTCAGCTATCGAGTGGTCTACCGCTGGGACGGCTTCGGCTCGCCGCTCTGCTCCAGCAACGACGACAACAACCACCACGACGGTGACGACGACCACGACTACGACCACGAGGGCGATG
>DASYMT010000110.1:0-2676 GCA_036008925.1 Acidimicrobiales bacterium
CCCCCTGGGAGGTCCGCTTCGTGCCCTTCTCGCTGAACCAGGTCCACGTCGAAGAGGACGGCGTCGACGTCTGGGACGACCCGGCCCAGGCCCCCAACCTGTTGGCCATGCAGGTCGGCATCGTCCTGCGGGACCGGTTCCCCGACGACTTCCTCCGGGTCCACAACGCCCTCTTCGCCGCCAGACACGACCAGGGCCGTGACGTACGGGAGCCCGACGAGCTGCGGGCCATCCTCGCCGAGAACGGCGTCGACGCCGAGCGGGTGTTCTCTGAGATCGAAGACGGCTGGCCGCTCGAGACCTTCCGCAAGGAGCATGAGCAGTCGGTCAGCAGCGACCACGTCTTCGGCGTGCCCACCTTCATCGCAGGCGACCGGGCCGTCTTCGTCCGTCTCATGGACCGTCCGACGGGCGACGCCGAGTTGGCGACCTCTACCATCGAGCGCGTGATGGACTTGGTGACGGGGTGGGCCGAGCTCAACGAGTTCAAAGCCACCTCCGTCCCCCGGTGACCGCCGAGGCGGCCGCACCCGACGGCGCACCCTCTGCCACCCCGCCCCGGAGCACCCAGACCGAGCCGGCCAAGAAGAAGACAGCCGCCCAGACCAAGGCTGACGGCCCGGGCCCCCGCTCTTTTGTGGACGACGGGGCCCGGGAACCGGGGGGCGGCAGCCCGAGGAAGGGCCCAGCGCCCGCAGCCGCACCCGCCTCAACGCCCGCTTCTCTTGGCGACAGCCCCCGGCCGCCCCGGCCCCTGCGGTTTCACCGGCGCATGACCCCGCCCGAGGCGCTGATGTGGGCGGTCGAGCGCGATCCCATCCTGCGCTCGTCGTTTCTCAGCCTGACACTGCTCGAGGGCACGCCGGACATCGCCCGCTTCCGCCAGCGCATGGCCGGAGCCGTCGAGGCCCTCCCCCGCCTGCGCCAGCGGGTCCGCGGCGGCAACCCGCCCCAGGTCAGTTGGCCCGAGTGGGTCGACGACGACAGCTTCGACCTGCACTACCACGTCCGGCACGTCGCCCTGCCCGCTCCCGGCAGCATCGAGCAGCTCCTGGAACTGGCCGCAGTCGAGGCCCAGGACAACTTCGACCTGGCCCGCCCCCTCTGGACCATCTGGGTGGTCGAAGGGGTCGAGGGCGGGCGCTCGGCCCTGCTGGCCAAGATGCACCACACGATCACCGACGGCGTGGGCGGCGTGCGGCTGTCGGCCCAGTTCATCGACTTGGCACCCGACGGGCCCGACCCCGGCGCGAACGTTCCGCCGGCAACCACGTCGGGGTCCGTCCCAGCCGGCCAAGAGGGCCAGAGCGGCCAGGACGACCGGGCCGGCGTGCTCGACGCCCTCACTCGGGCCGGTTCAGGCGCAGCGGGTGCGGCGACGGCCGCCCTCCGCCAGGCCGGGCGGGCTGCATCGGCGGCGGGCGCCGCGACCCGGGCGGCCACATCGACCGTGACCCATCCGGGGGACGCGCTGGAGACGGCCCGCAGCCTGCTGCGCCAGGTCGTGGTGACCGAGTCGGCCCGCTCCCCTCTCTGGTCCGGAAGGCGCGGGCTGGCCCGCCACTTCGAGATCCTCAGCTTCGACCTCGATGCGGCGAAGAGGGCGGCCAACGCCCTTGGCGGCACATTGAACGACCTGTACGTCGCCGGGGTGGCGGGCGGGGCGGCCGCCTACCACCGGGCCCACGGAGCCGAGGTCGACGAGCTGCGCATGTCGATGGCGATCAATACCCGCAACGACAAGTCGGCGGGCGGCAACTCGTTCGCCCCCGCCCGCGTGCTGGTCCCCGCCGGCGTCGAGGACCCCCGGGCCCGGTTCGAACTGACTCGGGACCGCCTGGCCGCCACCCGCTCGGAGCGGTCGCTCGACTTCGCCGACCTGCTGGCCGGGGTGCTGACGGGCGTGCCGACCCCGCTGCTCGTGCGCATCGCCCGCCAACAGGTCGAGACGGTCGACTTCGCCACGTCGAACGTGCGGGGCGCACCGATCGACCTCTTCGTGGCGGGCGCCCGCATCCTGGGCAACTTCCCGTTCGGCCCGACCGCGGGGACGGCATTCAACGCCACCGTCCTGTCGCACAAGGGCTCCATGGACGTGGGCATCAACATCGACACCGTGGCGGTCGAGGACCCGGTTGGGCTGCGCCGCTGCATTGAGGCGGGCATCGCCGAGGTGATCGCCGCGGGCACACAGCCGAGCGCGAGGCCGAAGAAGGCGGGCCCGAAGCGGCCGGCGACGAAGAAGGCGGCCGGCCAAACCCGCTGACCCGCCACGACCGGCGCAGGCGTGGTTCGGTGCCGAGAACCCGGGGGAAGGAGCGCGACCGGGCCGGAGTAGCCAACGCTGAAGCGAAAACCGACCGAAAATGGAGGGTCTGCACCTCAACGTTGGCCAAGGGTCCGGGCTCCTAGGCTCGGACCATGGAGCTTGCCGGCAAAGTCGTCGTCGTCACCGGGGGGGCCAGCGGGATCGGGCGGGCACTGGCCCATCGCTTCGCGGCCGAAGGGGCCAAGGCCGTCGTCATCGCCGACCTGAACGGGGCCGACGCCCAGAAGACGGCCGACGAACTGGCCGACCTCGCCACCGCCCGGCCCGCCGGCGCAGCCGGGGCAGCGGCCGCCACGGCCGCCCAGTCCGGACCCGCCGGCGCAGCCGGGGCAGCGGCCGCCACGGCC
>DASYMT010000111.1:0-3650 GCA_036008925.1 Acidimicrobiales bacterium
CGTGCACCACGCCGGCCAGGTCAGCGGGCTGCAGGTTCACCGCCAGCCGGGTCCGCTCCAACTGGGAGATGTCGAGCAGGTCGACAATGAGCCGCTCCAGGCGCCTGCTGGCCCGCTCGATGCGAGCCCCCACGGCGGCCACGTCGGTCGGGTTGAACCCGTCCGCCCGGTCCCGCAGCGTCTCCGCGAAGCCTGCGATGGCGGTGAGCGGCGTGCGCAACTCGTGCGAGACCACGGCCAGGAAGTCGCGCTGCATGCGCTGGGCCTCCTGCAGGTCCGACACCGCCTGCTGCTCCCGCTCGAACAGCCGGGCGTTCTGCACGGCCGCGGCGATCGACGGGGCGAAGGCGAGCACGACCTCGCGGTCCTCCTCGCTGAAGGCGTCGGCCTCAGGGGCGTCGATCTGGAGCACCCCGATGGGCGCCCCGCCCGCCATCAGCGGCACCCCGAAGTACGACCGGATGCCCAGGCGCACCGCCCGCGCCGGCTCCACCGCACGAGCGTCGGCCGCCACATCGGGGATGTAGACGGGCTCCCCACTGGCCGCCACCGCCCCCGACACGCCCTGCCCCAGCGCAATCCGGACATTCCGCACGGCCGCCGTGTCGGGCGGGTCGGCCGCCGCCTGCACCAGGAACCCGTCCTCCACCAGCCGGATGGCGCCGCCCCCGAAGTCGACCAGGCGGCGCATGGCCGCAAAGGCGGTGTCGAGGACGTGCTGGAGGTCGAGCGACCCCGTGACCTGGCGGGCCAGCTCCAGCAGCAGCCTGCCCCGCTGGCGTTC
Organism: Acidimicrobiales bacterium; assembly: GCA_036008925.1. Taxonomy (GTDB): domain Bacteria; phylum Actinomycetota; class Acidimicrobiia; order Acidimicrobiales; family JAUTXP01; genus DASYMT01. The sequence continues at coordinate 785 of DASYMT010000111.1, forward strand.
TCGGGCGAGCTCGGGCACCCGCCGTTCGTACCCCCTGAGCCGCCTCTTGTCCACGGTCTGGCCCAAAAACTTAAAACTTGATCGGATTACTCAGGTTTGGGTACGCTGCACGGGTGGACCTCGCCCGCCGACCCGCAACGGGCCATACCGACGTACGCCGCCAGCTCGGCGCGCCTTCGGTCGCGATGGGCGCTACCCCCCACATGGTGCACGACACCGGCTGTCCGGGCCCCCGCTGACCCGTCGACACGCACCCGTTTCGTCCCGTTCGCACCCCGCCTCGTGGAGGTAAGCCCCATGGCCGTCACCCGAGAGATCGACCCCGCCGCCCTGGCTGACATCGAGAAGTTCGAGCGCATGCTCGCGCTCTACGTCTCGGGGGAGATGGACGAGGACCGCTTCCGCATCTTCCGGCTGAACAACGGCGTCTACGGCCAGCGCCAGGGCGGCCACAACCAGATGCTGCGGATCAAGATCCCGTACGGGTCGCTCACCCCCGAGCAGCTCGAGATGATGGCCCACATCGGCGACACGTACTCGCGGAACTGGGGCCACATCACCACCCGCCAGAACGTGCAGTTCCACTTCGTGCAGTTGGAGCGCATCCCCGAGGTCATGCGCGACCTCGCCGCCGTGGGCCTCACCACCCGGGAGGCGTGCGGCGACACCGTGCGCAACGTCACCGGCTGCCACCTGGCGGGCGCCTGCCCGTTCGAGGTCCTCGACATCAGCCCGTGGGCCGAGGCCGCCTACCGCCACTTCCTGCGCAACCCCATCGCCCAGCGCATGCCCCGCAAGTTCAAGATCAACTTCTCGGGCTGCTCCACCGACTGCGGCCAGGCCATGTTCAACGACGTTGGCGTCATCGCCGTGGCCCGCCCGCGCTCGGACGGCACCCTGGAGCCCGGCTTCCGCGTCTTCTTCGCAGGCGGACTGGGCGCCAACCCGCACCCGGCCCAGGCCCTGGAGGAGTTCACCCCCCGCGAGGAGCTGCTGGCCACCATCGAGGCCGTCCTCCGGGTGTTCGACCACTACGGCAACCGGGACAACAAGCTGCGGGCCCGCATGAAGTGGCTGGTCGACACCATGGGCGTGGACGACCTGCGCGAGCGCATCTTCAAGGAGCGCCGCTTCCTCGTCGGCTCGTCCACCTGGCCCGGCGGCATCCCGAGCTATGTGCAGGAGGTCGGCGACGCGCCGGCCGGCGTGTCGACCGCCGTCGACCCCACCCCGGTGGGCACCCCCGTCACCCTGCGGCTGCGCAACGAGGACCCCTACGCCAAGTGGAGCACGGCCAACGTCGTGCGCGGCGTGGCCAAGGGCACCGTCTCGGCCTACGCCTACGCCCGCCTGGGCGACGTGACCTCCGAGCAGTTCCGGGGCCTGGCCCAGATCCAGCGGGACTTCGACCTCGAGGTCCGGGTCACCAACCGCCAGAACGTCGTGTTCCGGGGCCTGACCGAGGACCAGCTCCCCCAGCTCTACGCCCGCCTCGACGCCATCGGCATGGCCGAGGCCGGGGCCGAGTTGGCCCGCGACGTGGTCTCCTGCCCGGGCGCCGACACCTGCAACCTGGCCGTCACCCAGAGCCGGGGCCTGGCCTCCGACATCGGGCGGGCGCTGGAGGAGGCGGGTCTGGCCGAGGTGGGCGGCATCCGCATCAACATCTCGGGCTGCACCAACTCGTGCGGCCAGCACCACATCTCCGACCTGGGCTTCCTGGGCGTGGAGCGGCGGGCCCACGGCCAGTCCGCCCCCGGCTACCAGCTCATGCTCGGCGGCTATGTGGGCCAGGCCCAGATCGAGTTCGGCGACAAGGCCATGCGGCTCCCGGCCAAGGCCGCGGGCGAGGCGGCCGTGCGGGTCATCGGCCGGTTCGCCGACGAGCGCAGCGGCGGCGAGACGTTCCGGTCGTGGCTCGACCGCAGCGGCGGGGCCAGGACGGTGGCCGAGCTGCTCAAGGACCTCGACGAGTTCCCCACGCCCGAGGAGCGCCCCGACTACTACGTCGACTTCGACGAGACCGGCCCGTTCAGCGGCGAGGTCGGCATCGGCGAGTGCGCGGGCACGTGACCGTCGCATCGTTCACCGACGAGGACCTCTCGGCGCTCAACGCCGAGTTCGAGCACGCGCCCGTGTCCAAGGTCGTGCAGTGGGCGGTCGAGACGTTCGGCCCGTCGCTCACCCTGGCCTCGTCCATGCAGGACGCCGTCCTCATCGACATCGCCCACGCCGTCGACCCCGACATCGACGTGTTCTTCATCGACACCGGCCTGCACTTCCCGGAGACCTGGGACACCGTCAAGGCCGTCGAGGACAAGTACGGCATCAAGGTGCGGGTCGTGCGCCAGGCCGAGCAGAACTGGAAGGAGCTCGACCCCGTCCACTGCTGCGAGGGCGCCAAGGTGGCAGGCCTCAACGCGGCCCTGGAGGGCCGCTCCGGGTGGCTCACCGCGCTGAAGCGGGTCGACGCCGTCACCCGGGTCGAGGTCCCCGTCGTGGGCCGGGACAAGCGCGGCCTGGTCAAGCTGAACCCGCTGGCCGCGTGGACCGACGACGACGTTTACGGCTATGCGGCCGACCACGACGTGCCCGTCCACCCGCTGGTGGCGCAGGGCTACCTGTCCATCGGGTGCGCCCCCTGCACCCAGCCGGTCGCCCCCGGCCAACATCCCCGTTCAGGCCGCTGGGCCGGCCAGGACAAGACCGAATGCGGACTCCACACATGACGATCACTGCGGACGTTTCCACCACCGGCCTACGGGACCACGCCTACGAGCTGTCCCACCTCGACCTCATCGAGGCCGAGGCCATCTTCATCATGCGGGAGGTGGCGGCCGAGTTCGAGCGGCCCGTGCTGCTGTTC
>DASYMT010000112.1:0-2313 GCA_036008925.1 Acidimicrobiales bacterium
CGGGGCGGCGAGGTCGTGGTTGAGGACGCCGACACGGCCGACTTCGCCGGCGTCGACATCGCCCTCTTCTCGGCCGGGGCCACTGCCTCGCGGGCCTTGGCGCCGATGGCTGCCGCGGCCGGGGCGATCGTGGTCGACAACTCCTCGGCCTGGCGCATGGACCCCGACGTGCCGCTGGTGGTGCCCGAGGTGAACGCGTCGGCGTTGGCCCGCATCCCCAAGGGCATCGTGGCCAACCCCAACTGCACGACCATGGTCTGCATGCCCGTGCTCAAGCCCCTGCACGACGAGGCGGGGCTCACGCGGCTGGTGGCCTCCACCTACCAGGCCGTGTCGGGCGCGGGCGTCAAGGGCGTGGCCGAGCTGGACGAGCAGGTGCACAAGGTGCTCGACGGGGCCAGCGAGCTCACCTACCGGGGCGACGCGGTCGAGTTCCCGCCGCCCGCCAAGTTCGCCCAGCCCATCGCCTTCAACGTGCTGGCCCACGCGGGCAGCTTCGTGGACGACGAGACCGACGAGGAGCACAAGTTCCGCAACGAGAGCCGCAAGATCCTCGCCCTCCCCGCGCTGGCGGTCACGTGTACGTGCGTGCGCGTGCCGGTGTTCAGCGGGCACTCGGTGTCACTGACGGCCGAGTTCGCCTCGCCGCTGTCGGTCGACCGGGCCAAGGCGCTGCTGGCCTCGGCCCCGGGGGTCGCGCTGGTCGACGTGCCCACGCCGCTCTTGGCCGCGGGGGCCGACGCCTGCTTCGTGGGCCGTATCCGCCAGGACGCCGACGTGCCCAACTCGCTGGCCCTGTTCGTGTCGGGCGACAACCTGCGCAAGGGCGCCGCCCTCAACGCCGTGCAGATCGCCGAAGCCCTCCTCCCCACCCTCGCCTGACGCCCCGCCTTCGGCCCCGTGCCGCTCGGGTGCAGCGGTGGTCAGGGGGCAGCGGGCGGTCAGGGCCGCGGCGGTCAGGGCGCAGTGGCGGTCAGGGCCCAGCGCCGCTCGGGTGCAGTAGCGGTCAGGGCAGCGGCGGGTCAGGGCCGCGCGCCGCTCGGGTGCCGCGGCCGTCAGGGCCGCGGCGGTCAGGGGCACTACCGGTCAGGAGGGGCGGTCAGGGGCAGCGGCAGGGGGTGGCCCCGCACTTGGGGCAGCCGCCTGCGTACCGGCCCGCGGCCTCGTCCAGGCCGATCCCCAGTTGGTTGGCCAGCGACGCCAGCCAGGCCAGCACGTCGCCCAGCTCGTGCACCTGCTCGTCACGCGTGCCCTTGCGCGCGGCCTTGGCCAGCTCGCCCAGCTCCTCGGCCAGCCAGGCCACGGTGGCGTCCACCCCCCGGGCCGAGTCGCGCCCCCCGTACTGGTCGGCCATGAGCTGTTGTAGGCGGGCGAGTTCCATATCGCCGGGCAGCTTGCCCGCTCCCGACCCGACCCTTGACATACAGGCTGTATGTGTCCTACACATACAGCCAGTATGGAAAACACGATCGCCTATGTGGACGAGGGCGACGGCCCGCCCGCCCTGTTCGTCCACGGCGTCTTCATGAACAGCAGGCTGTGGCGGGGCGTGATCGACGGGGTGAAGGACCTGCGCCGCTGCATCGCCGTCGACCTGCCCGCCCATGGGCGCAGCCCCGTCGGTGCGGCCACGTCGCTCTCGGACATGGCCGACGTCCTCCTGCGCCTGTGCGACGACCTCGGCCTCGACCAGGTCGACCTGGTGGGCAACGACACCGGCGGGGCGGTGTGCCAGGTCTTTGCCGCCGCCCACCCCGAGCGGCTGCGCACGTTCACGCTCACCAACTGCGACTGCCACGACAACTTCCCGCCCGCCGACTTCACCCAGGCAGTGGATCTGGCCAAGCAGGGCCAACTCGCCCCCATCCTGCTGGCCATGGCGGCCGACCCGGAACTGGCCCGCTCGCCCATCGGCCTCGGTTCGGGCTACGAGAACGCGGCCGTCCTCAGCGACGAGACGGTGGCCGACTACCTGGGCCACCTGGTCGACCACCCCGAGCGGGCCGAGGCCCTGGAGCGGTTCGTGGCCGCGGCCACCGCCGACGACCTGCTGGCGGCCGAGCCCGCGCTGCGCAAGCTCGACGCGCCAACGCTCGTGGTGTGGGGAACGGGCGACACGTTCTTCGAGGCGTCGTGGGCGGCCTGGCTGCGCGACACCATTCCCGGCGTCGAGGAGGTGGTGGAGGTCGATGGGGCCAAGCTGTTCTTCCCCGACGAGCGCCCCGCCGACCTGGTCGCGCCCCTGCGCCGCTTCTGGTCCCGCCACCAGCCTTCCTCCTAGCCGTCTGGAGGACATACCGCGCCGTTTCCGCG
>DASYMT010000113.1:0-11533 GCA_036008925.1 Acidimicrobiales bacterium
CAGAGGCGGTCGGGCTCGGGCCAGTCGGGCGTGCCCTCGTACATGGCCGCCGTGCCCCCGTTGATGAGGGCGGCGGCGATCACGAAGCTGCCCATGATCCAGCCCATGTCCGTCAGCCAGAGCAGTGTCGACGTGTCGTCGACGCCCAGCGCGTGGCGGGACTCCTGGGCCACCTTGAACGGCATGCCCGAATGCGTGTGCACACAGCCCTTGGGCCGGCCCGTGCTGCCTGACGTGTAGAGCAGCAGGCAGGGGTCCTCGGCGTCCATGGCCAGGGCCTGGCGCATGGGCGGGGCCAGGCTCAGGACGTCGTCCCACTCCTTGTCCCGGCCCGCGTCCATGGCCACGTTGGTGTTCATGCGCCGGACCACGACCACGTGCTCGACGGGCAGGCCGGTAACGGCCTCGTCGACCGTGGCCTTGAGGCCAACCGCCTTGCCCCGGCGGGAGAAGGCGTCGCAGGTGATGACCACCTTGGCGCCGCTCTGCTCGACCCGTTCCCGCACGGCGGGCGGGCCGTAGCCGGAGAACATTGGTACACAAACGCCGCCGACCTTGGCCGTGGCCAGCACGGCGACGACGGCCTCGGGGATCATGGGCAGGACGAGGCCGACGGTGTCGCCCGGCTTGACGCCCAGGGCCTGGAGCCCGCCCGCGGCCTTATCGACCTCCTCTTTCAGCTCGGCGTAGGTCAGCTCGCGCGTGGAGCCGTCGTCGCCCTCCCACCACACGGCCCGCTTGGCCCCCCGGCCCGCGTCGACCCACTTGTCCACCGCATAGTCGGCCCAGTTGAGCTTGCCGCCCGCGAAGAAGTGGGGGAACTCGATGCCGTCCGACAGGTCGAGCACGTCGTCGTACGGCCGCATCCACCGCACGCCGACGTCGTCGGCCGCCGCGGCCCAGAACCAGCGGGGCTCGTCCACCGCCCGGCGCCACAGCTCGGCCGGGTCGCTGATGCCGTGGGCCGCGGCGAAGCGGCCGATGGGCGCCTGGGCGAACGCAGTGGCGTCCGGGTGCCAGGCGACGGCCAGCCGCTCGAGGTGCTCGATCGCCATCGGGCTACTTGATGAAGAGGGGGTTGAGGGGCGAGCCCACCGCGCCGGTGAAGGGCAGGGGCGGGGCCACGAACATGCCCGCGTACACGCCGTCCTCGGCACAGTCGGCGGCCAGCTTCTCGAAGTCGAAGATCTCGCCCACGAGCATCCCGGCGTTGACGATCAACACGACGTGCAGGGGCTGGAAGATCTCCGCGCACTCGTTGGGCCGGACCTCCATCCCCCAGGTGTCGGTTGCGACGCCGGCCACCTCCTTCTGGCACAGCCACTCGGCCGCGCTCAGGTTGAGGCCGGGCGCGTCGCCCGCGCTGAAGGTGCCCCAGGAGCCGGTGGCCCGGACCATGGCCATGGCGCCGGTGCGCACCAGCACGATGTCGCCCCGCTTGGGGGTGACGCCCTGGGCCGCGCAGGCCCCGTCGAGGTCGTCGGCGCTGATGCCGTCGCCCGGGTTGAGCCAGTCGACGCCCCGGTACTTGGGGATGTCGACGAAGATGCCGCGGGTCACGATCTTGTCGGCGTAGTTCTCGATGCCGTTGACGTCGGTGCCCTGGCTGTTGACCCGCTCTTGCTTGTAGCCGTTGTACATGGTGCCGTCGTAGAAGATGTGGGCCAGCGCGTCCCACTGGGTGCCCGACTGGAGCGGCATGTAGACGGCGTCGTCGGCGTAGCGCAGGCCGGCCAGGTTGTCCTGGTGGCCGTGGGCCGCGTCGCCGCCGTCCTGGAGCATGACGTGGATGGGGTTGACCCGGCCGAAGCCGCCGTTCTGGGGCCCGTTCTCGTCGTACGGGAGGGCGCAGGAGATGACCTTGCCGGTCTTCACGAGGGTTGCCGCGTGGGTGCGGCACTCGGCGTCGATGAAGTTCACGGTGCCAAGCTGGTCGTCGTCGCCCCAGCGGCCCCAGTTGCGATTGCGGTGGGCGATCTCCAGGACCTGCTCGACCGTCACATTGTTCGTCATGGTCGTGACGCTGGCCGCGCGTCCGTTACGCCGTCCGTTAACGGTTTGGCGGGCCCTTGGGCGCTAACCGTTGCGCCTGCACCCTCGGGTCATGGCACCCCTTTCCGACTTCGATCTGTCAGGCCGCGTGGTCGCCGTCACCGGCGCCGGACGGGGCATCGGCCGGGCCATCGCCCTCGACGTGGCCCACTCGGGCGCGGCGGTGGCGGCCTGTAGCCGCACGGCGTCGGAGTTGGAGTCGCTGGAGGCCGAGATCGCCGGGTTCGGCGGCCAGTGCAAGACGGTTGTATCCGACCTGTCGACCGTCGACGGCGTCGATGCGTTCGTCTCGTTTGCGGCCGGCGCCTTCGGCCGGGTCGACGCGCTGGTGAACAACGCAGGCGTGAACCTGCTGAAAGACGCCCTCGCCTACAGCGAGGACGAGGTCGACGTGCTGCTGAACCTCAACCTCAAGTCTGTGTACTTCCTGTGCCTGGCCGGGGCCCGGCAGATGATCGCCCAGGGCGGCGGCGGCTCGATCGTCAACATCACGTCGCAGGCGGGCGTGGTCGGGGCGCCGGGGCGGGCGCCGTACTCGGCGGCCAAAGCGGGCGTGAACAACCTGACCCGCACGCTGGCGGCCGAGTGGGCGTCACACGGCATCCGGGTCAACGCGGTGGCGCCGACGGTGACGCTCACGCCGCTGGCCGAGAAGGCCATGGCCGACCGCCCGGGGTTCCGGGAGGAGGTGGCCGAGCGCATCTTGTTGGGCCGACCGGCCGAGGTGCGGGAGATGTCGGTGCCGACCGTGTTCCTGCTGTCCGACGCGGCGTCGATGATCACCGGCCACGTCCTCGTCGTCGACGGCGGCTGGACCATCACCTGACCGACCCGCCTGAGAGAAACATGAGATCGCAATCCGACCATTTCTGGCCGGATTGCGATCTCACGTTCATGGATGGCGGCGCAAGGGCGGGCGGCGGGGGCTTACTCCGAGGACGGGGAGGGCACGACGCCGTAGCGTTCGGCCACCGCCCGGTACAGGGTCGGGAACGGCTCCTCGGCCAGTGTGTTCTCGGCCGCGTCGTACAGCTCGTTGGCCGTGGCCAGCAGCGTCGAGTCGACGCCAATGGCGTCGAAGGACTGGCGCGACAGCCGCACGTCCTTGGCCACCAGCCGCAGCGCGGCAGGCACGACCGGCGGGTCCCACCCCACCACCTCGGACAGCACGAAGCCGAGCATGAAGCTGTTGCCGCTCCCGCCCTGCAGCACCTTGGCCATGGCCTCCAGCGGGACGCCCGCCTTGGCCGCCGCGGCCATGCCCTCGCACGCCACCAGCACGTTGGCGTACGTCAGGTACTGGTTCACGTGCTTGGCGATGCAGGCGGCCTCGGCCGTGCCCAGGTAGACCGGGTTGGCCGCGATGTCGGCGATGATCGGGAGCGCCTCGTCGAAGGCCGACCGGTCGCCGCCCATCATCATCGTCATGCGCGGCGGCCGGCTGGTGACCGGCGAGGCCAGGAAGCGCACGCCCTTGGCCGCGCAGGCCGCCTCGGCCCGGGCGATCACGTCGATGGTATTGGTCGTGGTGTCGATGCAGATCGACCCGGCCGCCAGCCCGCCGATCACCCCGTCCTCCGACAAGAGCGCGGCCTCGGCGTCCGCAGGCGAGTAGACGCACGTGATGACCAGGTCGCTGTTCTGCGCCACCTCCCGGGCGCTCCCCCACGACTTGAGCGAGCCGCCTTCGGGCGACAACGCGTCGGCCGCGCCGGGCCGCACGTCGAACACGTTGACCTCGCGCCCGCCGCCTGAGCCGCCCGCGGCGAGGTGGACGGCCATACCGCCGCCCATCACGCCGAGCCCGACAACGCCGACCCGCAGGCCAGAGCCGTTCAAGACAGAGCCGCTCGAGTCAGAGCCGCTCAAGACATCGCCTCGTACCACGCGTGCGTGTCGCAGTACTGCGTGAACGACGTGATCAAGCCGTCGCGCACCCGGAACACGTGGGCCACGCCCGTCGACAGCTTCTTGCCGGTGGGCTTGAACACGCCCTCGTCCTGGCCCAGCACGACCACGAACTCGTCGCTGTGCACGAAGTGCTCGGGCACGGTGGCCAGCCCCGGCCACTCCTCGCCCAGCCGCTTGAACACCTTCTCCTTCACGTCCTCCAGGCCCTTGACCGGCGGCCCGTACGGGTGCCCGTCGCCCTCGTCCCACTCCACCTCGGGGCTGATGACGGCAAGGGCGGCGTCGATGTTCCCGGCCGTGAACTCCCGGTACATCGTCTTCACGACTTCCACGTTCTCCTGGCTCACTGCTTCTCCTCGTTCTCTCTGATGACGAACCTGCTCCCGCCCAGCGCCTGCATGGCGGACGTGAGCTCGATATGCGATATCTGCACGGACGAGCGCGACGACGCCGCGAACCACACGGCGTCGGCCACGTCGGCCGCCTGCAACAAGTCCTCGCCCCGGGGCTGGGGGCCAACGCCGCCCTTCACGAACCCGGTGTCGACCCGCCCGGGCGACACCTCGGTCACCCGCACGCCCGTCCCGAACAGCTCGACCCGCAGGCTCTGGGCGAGGGTGTGCCCGGCCGCCTTGGTGGCCGAGTAGGTGGCCGACGGGATGGGGTACAGGGCGGCCACAGAGCCGATCAGGATCAGATGGCCGCTCCCCCGCTCGACCATGCCGGGCAGCACGGAGCGCACGCAGTGCAGCAGGCCCAGCACGTTGCCGGACACTGACGAGTCGATGTGCGACGGCTCGGTGGTCCAGAAGGGCTGCATGCTGCCGCCGGTGCCCGCCGAGTACACGAGCACGTCGACCTCGCCGATGGCCATCATGCAGGCGGCGACCGCGTCGCCGTCGGCCACGTCGACCACATGGTCCACGCGGCCCGCGGTCCGCCCCACGGTGTGGACCTCGAAGCCCACGCCCGCGAAGCGCTCGACCACCGCCCGCCCGATGCCGCCCGCGCCGCCCACCACGACCACCCGCACGGGCTTAGAAGACGACAGTGAAGTTCTCGAAGCTGGCCCCGGCGCCAACCAGGTCGACCCGCTTGAACACCATGCCGTAGCCCTGGCCCGGCCGCTCGCGCAGGTGGTGCTCCACCCGGCCGCCGTACACCACCGGGTGCTCCCGCCGGTACACGACCATCATGAACCGGGACTGGGCCACGACCAGGTCGTCGGCGAACCCGGCGATGCGCACGTTGCCCGTCATCCGCGACACCTCGGCCGCGGGCTGGAGGGCGAAGGCCAGCCGCCCCGAGAGGCGGTCGACCCGGCGGGTGATGGCGGCCCGGTCGTCATAGACGAGCGAGACCTTCTTCTCCGGGTCGTCGTGCTTGATGTCCTGGGGGAGCCAGTAGACGCCGTCCGGCTCCCACAGCTCCTCCCAGACCTCGAACTGGTGGTCGTCGAGGATGCGGGCCTCCTCCTCGATGAAGTCGACCACGCTCCGCTCGAGCTCCAGGGCCCGCAGGCTGTCGCCCTGCAACTCCACTCCTGCCATCTCCAAATCCTCTCTTACGACCCTGACATGACGGACAGGTAGTGCCGCCAAAAGCCGCGCATGGTGACCTCGTCCGACGCGTTGCCGACGAGGGTGCCGTCGTCGTCGCGGTACTGGCGGTCCAGGCCCCGGCGCAGCACCACCCAGTTGTTGAGCTTGGCCTGGAAGCCGATCTGGTTGCGCTCGTAGATCTCGTGGTCGTCGGGCCCGACGGAGCCGCCGGGGCCGTAGGCCCTGACCTCCTGGTACATACGCGACCGGTTGATGTCCCGGGGGGCGCCCTTCAGCAGCGCCGGGAAGTTGTAGATGACCGTCTCGTTGACGCTCACCGGCTCGATCACCCGCACGTCCTGGTACAGCATCCCCAGGTTGGGGCAGATGCCCACGTTCGAAAGGCCGTCGGCCAGCAACTGCTCGCCCGCCTCCTCGCCCATGCGGGCCCTGACCGCGGCCCGGTACGCCTCGACCGCCTCGGGGGCCACGGGGCCGCCCACGTCGAACACGGCGCCGCCGGTGATCCGGTTGGTCTCGGTGAAGTCCAACATGATGTGGCCGTTGTCCAGGTCGCGGGTGACGATCAGCGAGTTGTCGCCGTAGGCATCGCCGATCACCAGCCCGTCACGGGACGACGCGGCGAACACCGAGCGGTGCAGGAACGGCGGGTGGTATCCGTCGGCCACGTTCTCGTAGACCATCTTCCAGTTGCCGTGGACCTTGGTCTTCAAGGCGCCCGCGCTCAGGTCGATCTCGCCTTCGGGCGACATGTCGGCGAAGCGGTCGAGGTAGTCGTACGTCCGGCCCAGCTTGGCCTTCAAGTCCTGGCCGGTGGGCGAGAGGCTGGCGAACACGAAGCCCCGGTGCACCTCCATGCGGGGCACCACGGTCATGGCGAAGTCCATCTTGTCGAAGCCCTCGCCGTAGCCCGCGCTGTAGGGCACGCCCTTGGGCGACCCGTCGGTGTTGAACATCCAGCCGTGGTACGCGCACCGGAAGTGGTCGACGTTGCCGCTGTCCTCCAGGCACACGGTGTTGCCCCGGTGGGGGCACCGGTTCATCAGCACCCGCACGACGCCGTCCATGCCCCGGGCCAGCACGACCGGCTGACGGCCCATGCGCCGGGCCACGTAGTCCCCCCGGTTGGCCACCTCGCTGTCGTGCCCGACGTACAGCCAGTCCTTCTCCCAGATCTTCTCCATCTCGTCCTCGAAGATGGCGGGATCGGTGTAGATGCGGCTGTTCACCCGGTCGGGCAGCACCAGCTCGGCGTACGGGATCGAGGGCTGGGCGGTCTCGAACTCAGTGATCATTCGTTGCAACCTCTCTCGTAACTCGGCGTCTGGAGGACATAGCGCGTGGAATACGCGCGCTATGTCCTCCAGACAGGCAGAAACAGCAGCTAGGTGCCGATGGCGGTGTAGTCGGGGCCGATTTCCGTGGGCTTGTGGCCCCAGATCGACGCCCCGCCCACGCCCCCCTGGCGCACTTCGACCCACGTCTCGTTGTCGACCCGGCGGCCTTCGCAGCCGTACTCGACCTGAAAGCCCGACGGGCTCTGCATGTAGAACGAGATCATCAGGTCGTTCCAGTGACGGCCCAGGTTCTGCGTGAGGCCTGCGCCGCCCGCGTTCACCCGGTCCAGGGCCCGGCCCACCATGTCGATGTCGGCCACCTCGACCATCACGTGGTCGAGGAACGCCTTGGACCCGCCGTCCAGCAGCGCCACCGTGTGGTGCCGCGGGTTGCAGCTCGCGAACGTGGCCCGGAAGCCCCGGTCGATGTGGTCCCTGACATGGAAGCCGAGCGCCTCGGTGTAGAAGCGGACCGTCTCCTCGTAGTTGGTGACGAAGAAGGTGAGGTGCCCCATGCCCTGGTCGCCGGTCACGAACTGCGCGCCGGTCGGGGACACGAAGTACTGCACCGGCTCGATGTACGGCGAGTTCACGATCTCGATCGTGAAGCCCGACGGGTCGGTGCACACGGCGACGTCGGAGACCGAGCGGGCCTCCGCCTCCGCCGCGCTCAGCACCTTGGGGTTGGCCCCGAACTTCTCGAGGCGGCCGAGCACCTCCTCCCAGTTGTCACGGCCGTGCACCTCCCACGCCAGGGCCTTGACCTTCTCCTCGGTCCCGGGCGTGATCTTCCAGCGGATCAGGCGCTCGTCCATCCGGAGGACGATGCCGCCGTCCTCCGTCCGGACAACCTGTGCGCCGAGCACGTTGCTGCCGTACTCGGCCCACCGCTCCACGTCGACCGTCTCCAGTGCGACGTAGGCCAGGCCTGCGATGCCGTACGAGCTCATGTCACCTCTCCTCTAGCTCGCCGCGACGAGCTTGCCGTTCTTGACGACCGCCTGAATGGCGCTGGCCATCTGCACGCCGGCGTGGTCGGTCGAGGACCGCTTCACCAGGCCGTTGGCGCCGTAGTACTCCTGGGTGTCGAGCACCTTCTGGATGGCCGCCGGGTCGACCGACTTGGCCTCTTCGATGGCCAGGTACAGCGACCGGGCGTTGTCCCACAGGTAGGCCACGTTGGGCCGCAAGGCGATGTCCACGTCAGCCGCCACCGCGCCTCGGATCTCCTGGACGGGCTCGAGCTGCTTGGCGTTGTCCTTGAACTTCTCCGGGCCTGCACCGGCGGGCCAGATGAAGCCGCGCGCACCCTCGGCCGCAGGACCGGCCAGGTTCATGAACGTGGTCGTCAGGTTCGACGGGGCCAGGAACAGCGGGGCGTTCCAGCCGAGGGCCTTGAGGCCGCGGGCCACGTGCCCCGGGGGCTCGCCGCCGGAGCCGATGAACGCGACCGCGTCGTAGCCCTTGGACTTGAGCTGCGCCAGGGTGGGCTCGTAGTTGGTCACGGCCAGGGGCACGCGGGTCACGTCGACCTTGGACGCGCTCCACACCGTCTGCACCACGTCGCCGGTGGCGTCGTCACCGGTCAGCACGACCGCCTTCTTCAGCCCGAGCGTCTCGAAGTACTTGATGAACAGGTCCCGCTGCATCTGAAGCGGGGTCAGGTTCGGCGAGAAGATGTAGGGCTCTTTGTTGTAGTTGGTGTACGGGTTGGGCGTGCCCACCAGCACCGGGATCTTGGCGGGCTGGAACACCGGGAAGGCGGCGTTCATGGTCGCGCCCACGTTGGGGCCGATGGTCGCAACCACGCACTTGTCGGCCAGCACCCGCTTGTAGGCGGCGGCCGAGGCGGTGGGGTCGGACGTGTCGTTCTCGATCTGGAACGTGAGCTTCTTGCCCAGGATCGTGGGGTGGGTCTTGGCGAAGGCGTCGATGGCCGTCTTGCCGTCGTTGCCGAGCTGGCTGTAGGCCCCGCTCAGCGAGAACACCACGCCGACCTTCACCTCGTCGCAGCCGTCCTTCAGGGTCAGGCCCGAGCCCGCGGCCGCCGTGGTCGCCGTGCCCGAGTCGCCGCTGTCGGCGCTGTTGGACTTGCCCGAGCCGCAGGCGGCGAAGACGAGTGCAGCGGCCGCAGCTACCGCGAGACTCTTGGCCCGCCATCGGGTCGGCCCCGCCTTTTGCTTGTTGATTGCCACTGTCCTGCTCCTCATCTGTGTGTAGTCCCTCCGTTGATCGAAGAAGTGTTCGAAGAAGTGCTCAAAGAACTGCCGACCGGCTGTCTGTGCCGAAGTAGGCCGAGACCAGCCGGTCCCGGTCCCCCAACAGCTCAGGGCTGGCCCCAGCCAGGCCGATGCGGCCGGCGCGAAGCACGTAGCCGCGCGAGGAGACCGCCAAGGCGGACTCCACGTACTGCTCCACCAGCAGGATCCCGACGCCCATCTCGGCCAAGGACCGGAAGGCGTCGAGCAGGCGCTCCACCACGCCGGGGGCGAGGCCGAGCGAGGGCTCGTCGAGCAGGATCATGGTGGGCTCCGACATGAGCCCCCGGCCGATGGCCAGCATCTGCTGCTGCCCGCCGCTCAGGGTCCCGGCGGCCGAGCCCATGCGCTCGCCCAGCACCGGGAACAGGTCGACGATGCCGGCGGTCAACTCGTCGGTCGGGCGTGCGCCGGCCTTGCGGCGGGTGGCCACCTGGCCCAGCAGCAGGTTGTCGCGCACCGACAGGTTGGGGAACAGATGGCGGTGCTCGGGGATGTGGGCCAGGCCCGCCACCACCCGGTCGCGCACCGACCAGCCGGTGATGTCCTTGTCGTCCAGGAACACCTTCCCGCTGACGACCGACATCTCGCCCGACAGGGCCTTGAGGAGCGTGGTCTTGCCCGCCCCGTTCGGCCCCACCAGGGCCACGATCTCGCCCGGCGAGATCGACAGCTCGATGTCGTGCAGCACGGAGAGCTTCCCGTAGCCGCAGGTGACCTCTTGGGCCCGCAGGGTCGCCATCAGTCCACCACCAGCTCGGCTGCGTCGAGGGTCATGCTGCGGGCGTCGGCCGTGGCGTCAGTGGTGGCCCCGGGCACCGTGCCCAGGTCCCGGCCGCCCATGTAGCTGGCCTGCACGCTGGCGTTGCGGAAGATCTCCTCGCCCGTGCCCCGGGCCAGCACGTGGCCCGCGTCCAGCACGGTCACGTTGTCGCACACCCGGGCCACCAGGTCGGTGTCGTGCTCGATGAGGCAGACCGTCGTCCCCCCGTCGGCCAAGGCCCGAACCTCGTTGATCAGCAAGGCCTTCTCGGCATGGTCGAGCCCGGAGGCGGCCTCGTCGAGCAGCAGCAGGCCGGGCTCGCGCACCAGGCAGCGGGCGAACTCGGTGAGCCGCATCTGGCCGAACGACAGGTCGGAGCACTCCAGTTCGGCCAGGTGGGCCAGGCCCAGGCGGTCGAGCACGGCCAGCACCTGGTCCGACGTGGAGTCCAAGCGGGCCTTCTCCCGGCCGAACACGCCCCGGGCCAGGCCCCGGTTCACCGACATGTAGAGGCCGAGGGCCACGTTCTCCCGCACCGTGAGGTCGGCCACGAGCTGCGGTGTCTGGAAGGTGCGGGCCAGGCCCGTCTTGGCCCGCCGCCACGCGGGCATCGAGGTGAGCGGATGCCCCTGCCACACCACCTGTCCCGTGGTGGGCTGGATGAGGCCGGAGACGATGGCCAACAGGGTCGACTTGCCTGCGCCGTTGGGGCCGACGATGCCGTGGATCTCGCCGGGCCGCACTTCGAGGGACACGTCGCTCAGGGCCACCACGGCCCGGAAGTTCTTGGACACGCCCTCCACCGACAGCACCGGGTCGCCGGTCGGCGCGGGCCGCCGGCCGGCAGTCCCCACCGCCGCCGACCGCAGCGCGGCAGCAGGCCCTTCGGGAAGGGCCCGGCCCTTCTTGCGGAAGCGGGCCCACAGGTCCTCGACCGTCTGCACGAAGCCGCCGGGCAGGACCTTGAGGGCGAGGACGAAGCCCGCCCCGAACACCACGTCGGTCATGCCGCCCAGCCGGGCCGAGTAGAGCAGGGCCACGCTCACCGCGATGGCGCCGAGGGCCGAGCCCACGATGGAGCCCCGGCCGCCGACCACCACGGCCACCAACAGGAGCAGCACGATGTGGAGGCTGAAGGTGGCGGGCGACACGGCCGAGCTCATGACCGCGTAGAGCCCGCCCGCCAGGCCGGTGAGGGCGGCGCCCAGCACGAACGCCTTGCGCTTCTCCCGCACCGTGTTGACGCCGCAGCTCTCGGCCACGTCCTGGTTGTGGGCGAAGATCCGCCACGACAGGCCGGTCATGGAGTGCGACACCCGCAGGGCCAGCACCACCATGGCCACGGCCACGGCCCAGTAGAGGAGGTAGACCTCGCGGCTGTCGAGCATGCGCGACCCGGCCGGGATGCCGGGCACGCCGTACAGGCCCGTGGCCCGGCCCGTGTACTCCAGGGCCAGGAGGATGGTGGGCACCATGAGGCCGAAGCCCAAGGTGGCCAGGGCCAGGTAGACCTCCTTGAGCCGCAGGGCGATCCACCCGATGGCCAACGCCATCAGCGCGGCCACCGCCACCGACACGACCAGGGCCAGGTGGATGCTGAAGCCCCACTTCACGGTGGCCACCGCGGTGGCGTAGGCGCCCAGGGCGATG